>CAYQJR010000001.1:0-8498 GCA_964418065.1 uncultured Candidatus Saccharibacteria bacterium
CCGAATATCTTCACGAAGCCGCCAAACGGCAGCCAATTGAGCGTGTATTCTGTCTCCCCCACCTTCTTGATTGTGAGCGCGCGCGGTGGATACCCGAGCCCAAATTCGTCCACGCGCATCCCCGAGAGCTTCGCGGCGATGAAGTGGCCGAGCTCATGCACGACAATCAGCGCGACGATGACGGCAACAAATAGAAGAATGCTCATTTGTCTATTGGGCTATCTCTGCCTCTTTTCGCTCTAAGACTTTCAGGAGCGCCTCATTGCCGGCGTCAATGAGTTTCTGAATTTCGCCTTTGAGGCGCTTCACTTCATCTTCTCCGATGCCGCCCGCCTTCTCTGCAGCATCAAGCGCCTTAAGCGCGTCGGTGCGGTGCGAGCGGAGCGTGACCTTCGCCTGCTCCGCTCTGTCGCCCGCTATCTTTGAGAGTTGTATGCGCCGCTCGCTGGTGAGCTCGGGGAAGGAGATGCGAAGTCCTTGGTCGTCTGTGGAGACGCCGACACCGAGATCCGCTTCAGTAATTCCCTTCTCTATCGCCTTGGTGAGCCCCTTGTCCCACGGGATTATGCGCAACGTGCGCGCGTCTTCTACCGAGATGCCCCCGAGTTCCCGGAGCGGCGTGCGCGTGCCGTAGGCCTCGGGCTTGATGGCGTCAAGAAGCGTCGGCGTTGCCCGGCCGGTGCGCACCCCCGAGAGTTCGCGCACGAGCCAGTCCTCGGTCTCTTTGATATGCGCTTTCAGTGTTGAGAAGTCGTAAGCCATTTCTCCTATTGTATCAAATTCCTCGGAATGACGAGCGAGAGGTGCTCCAGAATCATCCGCACCGGCGCGCTTCGGTCGTAGAGATGTCCGCGCAAGGCCGCGATATCAGAGAGTAGCGCGTGTGTCTTTGTATCGCCCTTTTGCATCAGGACATACGCCGCAGCTTCAACGCCGTTTAGAATACTGATTGCCTCCTCGCGGTTCTCCCTCCGCTTCTCCTCATCCGAACCGCTCGTGAGCTTCTTAATCAGCGTGCTCCGCTTCTCCTTACTTGCTTGCATAAACTGCACTGCAGATTCCGGCAAATCTGGCTTCCGATGTCCGGCTTTTGATTCCAACACTTGGACGCGGGAGCGGAGGGTCGGCAGAAGTCCGCCCAAGGACGGCATGATGAGAAAGAGGTGTGCGCCCTTCGGCGGCTCTTCAAAGAGTTTCAGAAGAGTGTTCTGCGCTTCGTGGTACGCGCGGGAGGCCGCGATGATGACCGCCTTCGTGGTACCCGCAAATGCCTTTCCGCTCGCGAGCTCCGCTACCTTCCGCGCATCTTCTACCGAGAATAATCCGTACCGCAGTACGATGATATCGGGATTCGCCCTCACCTCCATTCCGAGGTTCTCCCTCGCCCACGCCTGCGCGACCTCAATCCCCGCCTCCGCCTCCGCCTCAATAACAAACGCGTGATGGTTCATTGTTTCGCCAAGATGCTTTTCTGGTAGGTATCCAAATGCTTCAGTGCGATGCCGGTACCGCGCACGACGCAGTAGTAGGGGTCGGTAGCGAGTTTCGCCACAACGCCAGTGCGGCGGTACACGAGCTCGGGCATCATGCGGAGTTGGGAGGAGCCGCCGGTGAGAATGATGCCGTTATCAATAATGTCGGCGGCGAGCTCCGGCGGCGTATCTTGGAGCACTTTGCGTATCGCCTGCGTCATCTCGCGCAACTCCCGCGCTACCGCGGTAACCAAATCGTTGGTTGAGATGTCCACCGTACGCGGCAATCCCGACATCAGGTCGCGCCCCTTGACGGCGATGGTAAGCTCCTCATTCATCGGCACCGCCGCACCCACCTTAATCTTCACCTCCTCCGCAGTTTTATCGCCAATGGCGAGATTGTGCTGTTTCTTCACATAATCAACAACCGCGCGGTCAAGACGGTCCCCGGCGCACTTTACTGAAGTGGAGGCGACGATACCGCCGAGCGAAATCACCGCCACGTCTATCGTGCCCCCGCCGATGTCGGCAATCATGCGACCCATCGGCTCCTGGATAGGAATGCCCGCGCCGATAGCGGCGAGAATCGGCTCCTTCACCACATAGGCATTCTTCGCGCCCGCTCGTATCGCGGCTTCAATCACCGCGCGCTTCTCGGTAGAAGTCACACCGGCAGGGACGGAGACCAGCACCGTCGGTTTAAAGGGATTCCTGCCGAGCGCCTTTCTCATAAAATAGCGGAGCATCGCTTCGGTCACGCGATAGTTCGCGATGACGCCGTCCTTCATCGGACGATAGGCGATGATATCGTCGGGGGTCCTGCCGACCATCTGCTTTGCTTCCGCGCCGATAGCGAGAATCTTGTTCCCGCCGGACTTACCGCGCTCCTTGCTTACTGCGACAACTGACGGCTCGTTAATCACTACCCCCTTGCCGGGCACAAAGACGAGCACATTCGTGGTCCCGAGGTCTATGCCGAGCTTGGGAGAGAAGAAGGACATTGAGCCCATAGTACCTTGTCGCCGTAAGGAGAGCAAAATGGAGCAAAAGTCGCGGGTCGGTGGTACGATACTCTCATGCACGGAGAAATGAATTTCGTCGTTGACGGCGGCAAAGCGCTCTCGGGCTCGGTGGAGACCAGCCGGTCTAAGAACGGTGCGGTGGCGCTCCTCGCCGCTTCGCTTCTCAATCGCGGGAAGACGACCCTCCACCATGTGCCGAAGATTGAGGAGGTGAAGCGGCTCATTGAGGTTCTGACCTCCATTGATGTTGATGTCGTGTGGCAAGGATCAAGCGTCGTGATTACCCCGCCCGAGAAGATAGCGTTGGACACCATTGATGCGGCGGCGGCGAACCGCACTCGCGCCATCTTGATGTTCATCGGTCCGCTCATTCACCTCTTCACCTCGTTCTCCATCCCCCAGTCGAGCGGCTGTACGCTCGGTCTCCGCTCCATACGGCAGCACCTGTGGGTGCTGGAGAAGTTCGGGGTCAGGATTGAAACGCTCACCGACCACTACCAGATAACGCACGGCGCGCTTGCTCCTGCGACTATCGTGCTCTATGAAGCAAGCGACACTGCAACGATTAATGCGCTTCTTGCCGCGGCGAAAATCCCCGGAACATCACTCATTAAATACGCATCCGCGAATTATCAGGTGCAGGAGGTGTGCGGATTTCTGGGGGCGCTTGGCGTCAAGATTGAGGGCGTCGGTACGAGTACGCTCCGCGTTACTGGGGTGAAAGATATTAAGCAGGACATCGAGTATTCGGTGGCCGAAGACCCGACCGATGCAATGTTCTTCATCACTGCGGCTATCGCGACGAAGAGTGCGCTCACCATCGCGAAAGCGCCGATTGAATTTCTGGAAGTTGAGCTCTTCGTTCTAGAGAAAATGGGACTCCAGTTCTCCGTCACCGATGCGGGCGTCTCCGAAAACGGCATCACCAAGCTTGCCGATATTCATATCAAACCATCCGAGCTAATCGCCTTCTCCGAGAAGATTCATGCGCGCCCCTACCCTGCGCTCAACATAGACAACCTGCCGTTCTTCGCCGTAATCGCGACACAGGCGCAGGGGACAACGCTTATTCACGACTGGTCATATGAGAAACGCGCTATTTATTACACCGAACTTGACCGTCTCGGCGCCATTACGAACCTTCACGACCCGCACCGCATCTCGATTGAGGGCCGGCGCGAGCTCAGGGCCGCTGAAGTCATTTGTCCGCCGGCACTCCGGCCGGCGACTATCATCCTCGTCGCGATGCTGGGTGCAAGAGGCCGCTCCACGCTGCGGAACGTCTACAGCATCAATCGTGGCTATGAGAACATCGTCCGCCGCTTGCAGGAACTCGGTGCCTCTATCGAGGCGCACACGGGCTAACTATGAAATCCATCCGCGATATTCTCCCCGATATGAGGAAGAAGGCTGCGGAAGCGCCGAAAGGGAAGAAACGCCAGACCGAGCGCGGCGAGCTGATGCAGTTTTTCCTCCGCCATTTGAACCACTCACGCAGACACGACGGTCTCGCGCCGATGACGATGGCGCATCTCGGCACCGTGCTTGAGAAGATTCCGACCAATGATTTATACTACTTGAAGAGCGTCTGCAGTCAGGCAAAGAACTTCGGCAAGAAATTCTGGTGGGAGCTGGACCCGACGAAGCATTAGCGACAGAAAAACAAAATAAAGAGAGCGCTCCGGCCGCTAGGCCAATTCAACTCTCTTTATTTTGTTTTTCTGTCGCGCTATACTAGGCAATTATGAAAGAAATCGTGCAAGATGGGGCGCCGGTGCTCCGCCAAGTGGCGAAGCCTGTACCGAAGAAACTCTTCGGCTCTCCGGAGCTCGCGACCATCATCGCTGATATGACGGAGGCACTTGATGCCGAGCCGGAGGGTGTCGCGCTTGCTGCGCCGCAGCTGGCTGTTCCCTACTGCATCTTCATTGTCCGCAAGGACCGCACGCTTCCTCCCGTAGAGATTCCGAAGGGCGCGCCCCTGCCTCCCCCGCCGCAGCCTGAAGTAGAGGTGTACATCAACCCGGAGATTGTGAAGACCTCCCGTAGGCGCGCACTCGTGGACGAGGGATGTCTGTCTGTCCGCGGCGTCTACGGCAGCACGAAGCGCCACCAGAGAGTAAGCGTTCGCGCGCAGACTATGGACGGCTCGCAGTTTGAGCGCGGCGCGGGGGGCATCATGGCGCAAATATTTGAGCACGAGATAGACCATCTGAACGGCGTCCTCTTCATTGATAACGCGATGAACCTCATTCATATTAAGCATGCTCCAACCGCATAACTTCCTCTATTTCGGCACGCCGAAGGTCGCAAGCGACACGCTCGCGTCGCTCATTGAGCACGGCTTCGTGCCGAAGCTCGTCGTCACCTCGCCGGACGCTCCTAGGGGACGCGGTCTCCTCCTCACCCCGTCAGAAACGAAGACGGCGGCGCTCACGCGCGGCATCCCCGTGCTCACACCCGAGACACTTGATGCAGAAACGATTGCCACGCTACGCGCCTACGGCTGCGACTATGCGGTGTGCGTCGCGTACGGCAAGATACTCCCCGAAGAACTTGTGAGCGTCTTTCCGAAAGGCATATTGAACGTGCATTATTCGCTTCTCCCGAAGTATCGTGGTGCGACGCCGATGGAGGCAGCGCTTCTCGCCGGCGACACAGTAACCGGCGTCACCATCCAGAAGATGGTACGCGAACTTGACGCCGGCGATATCCTCGCCCAAGAGGAAACACCTGTCGCGCCGAGTGAAACGGCGCGCGAGCTGCGTCCGCGCCTCATCGCGCTTGGCGCGAAACTGCTTGTGGAGACACTTCCCCGCTTTGAACGCGGAGAAATCACGCCCGTACCGCAGGACGCATTCCGCGCATCTCGTTCAGGCAAGTTTAAAAGAGAAGACGGCCTCCTTGACCTCGGTGCGCCTGCGCTTCTAAATTGGAACAAATACCGCGCCTATGCCGACACCATCGGGACTTACTTCATAGAAAATGAAAAACGAATCAAGGTTACAAAAGCGTCTCTCACCAACGGGGCATTCACTATTGAGCGCATCATTCCCGAAGGGAAACGCGAAAGGAATTATTAAGCGAGCTTATTCCCCGAAGCGCAGAATATCTTTGACTGCGGCGCGGCCGCGTTTCCAGAGCTTGCGCGCGCGGCCGCGGGAGTGGCGTATTTCCGCTTCAAGTTCGCTCCGGACCTTATCCGCGGCAGATTCGGGCGTCGGCTTCACCGCTTCAGCGCGGAAGACATCTCCATTTACCATAAGCCGTGCAACGAGCCGGCAGGGCTCTGAGGAGCGGCCTTCGGGCGGTGCGTTCTCCACCTCTATCTCAAGCAGTGCCCGCTCACTGTCCTCTCCGAGAAGGCGCAGGGGAGCGGCGAGCTTCTCTTCAATCATCGCTTCGGTCGCTGAGGTGAGCTGATACTTCGTTGCCTTAACTGTGATACGCATAAGTAAAAGGTTATGTTCTCGGGTAGTGTGCGCGCAGATACTCGCTGATGGCTCCAGATTCGTACATCTCCACCCCGTGTTCGTTGTCAACGAGATACGGCGACTGCTCCTTCCCTCCCCGCGCAACGAGCTCCGCCGCTACAGCATCGTCCGCAATATTCCTCTCCTCAAAGGCGATCCCGAGCTCTCGTCCCACATCGAGCACCTTGTGAGCGAAGGGGCATCCCGGCTTCACGTAGAGCGTTAACATGGTTGTAGTATATACTACCTGCTATATGAACGCGAAAACTCTGCGGCCCTACTTCCTCCTTCTGCTCATAATCATCTCTTCTCTGGTGGCGCTTTTCATCTTCCGCCCGTTCCTGATTGCCCTAGCCCTTGCGGGGATATTCGCCATGCTGCTCCAGCCATTGTACCGATTCGTTCTTCGCGGGATGAGCAATTCGCCCGGACTCTCCGCGTTCGTGACGATGATGATAGCGGTGGTATGTATTCTCGTTCCTCTCATGTTTATTTCGCTCCAGATAGCAAGCGATGCGCGAGGTCTCTACAGTTCCCTCTCCGATGGCACGGGGAAAGCATACCTTGATACGGCATTCAGGAATATGAACGACACGCTCGCGCGGTACGCGCCGAGCTTCGCGCTCTCCAGCGCAGAACTGTCCTCCACGATAGACCAGCATATGCAAGCTGTTCTCACCTGGCTTATTCAGAATCTGGGCGGAGCGTTCGGAGGAGTTACCCGATTTCTTCTTGATTTCCTCATATTCCTGATTGCACTCTATTATTTCCTTCGCGACGGTACGAAACTCAAGCAGGTCATCATTGAAGCAAGTCCCCTTGCGGACGCTCACGATACGCTGGTGCTCACACGACTTGAGAGTGCCGTGCATTCGGTTATGCGCGGGAGCCTTATGATTGCGCTCTTGCAGGGCGCGCTTACCGCGCTTGGCTTCTCATTCTTCGGCATACCCAACAGCATTTTGTGGGGCGTCGTTGCAGCGTTCTCCGCTCTTATTCCCGGCATCGGCACTTCGCTCGTTCTTATACCGGGCATCATCTATCTGTTTATTATCGGTGCGACGGTACCGGCAACAGGGCTCCTCGTGTGGAGCATTCTTGCGGTCGGAATGATTGATAACTTCCTTGGACCGCGCCTGGTGGGGAGAGGCTTGCGGCTTCACCCGCTGGTGGTGCTCCTCTCGGTTTTCGGCGGTCTCGCGCTCTTCGGACCTGCAGGGGTCTTCCTCGGACCGCTCTCTGTCAGCCTCCTTTTCGCGCTTCTCTCTATCTACCAGCACGTCTCAACCCAGCCTTTTCGTCCTATAGAATAGGGCCTCCGCCCATCTGCTTAGTTAACGGTAATGGTTCCCTCCATGCCCCGCTCGAGGTGGTTCGGCAACGAGCAATAGAAAGAGAAGGTGCCGGCCTTCGTCGGGGTGAAGCTGAAGGTCCCCGTCTCGCCCGCCTTAATCACTTGACTCTGCACGCCGAGTTCATCAATCACGAAGTCGTGCGGATACTGTCCCACGTTCGTGTAAGTCACCGTCACCTGCTGTCCGACTTTTGCAGAAATAACGGACGGCTCATATTTGAATTCGCTTCCGGAAACTGCGATGGTTTGCGATTGCGTATCACCTGATTGAGTGTTGGTGTCCATGGTGGGCGCAACAGCACGATTGCCCATGAACCACCAACCAGCGATGACGAGCACAGCGACAACGGCGATTATTGTTTTATTCATATTGTTGTAATTATGCGCTCTATGATACTACTGCCCTGAATTGGCGCAAGCGCAGACGATGGAATGTTCATGAACTACACATGTGCAATTTTAGACGACAGCTTCACCGAATCTTAAGAGCCCGAGTGTTTCAATAACGCTTAGTCTACTGATTACCAATGAACAATATCAGTAGTCATTACCATTAATTATTAGGTGTGGGCAACTAAAAAATAATACTTTATGAAATCGAGATCCGTATACTCCCGTGTTGCGTCAGTGGTGATGTCACTCGGACTTACACTTGCACCGCTTGGTGCGATTGTGCCGACTACTGCACATGCAGCGGGTGAAGTCACCGTTACGATAAACAAATATATCGACGGGGTCCAAGCTACCGCCTCTTCTGCGCAAAGCAACTCGTTCCCAATGAGCGCGACGTGGAATGATCCAACTGGCCCTGCTGGTTCTGGAACGGGGACATACACGCTCGACTCGACTCAGACTCCTGCGTACCAGACACAAACTGCGCTATTCGATCCAGGAAGCGACTACAGCACTAACGAAGTGACTGGCGGAAGCGTTGTAGGTGCAAACTGTTCAACCGGACAGCCATATGCGCTTACGGGCTACACCACCGGCACCACGACGGCTATAGCGCAGGCAGGGACTCCTTCAATGGTCGTTCCAGCATTCACGAATATGCAGACTAATCAGTTCGTCATTGTGTGGAACCATAGCTGTACTCTTCCCACAGTCACTTCAGTGTCGCCGACAAGCGGTCCGACAACAGGCGGCACCCTCGTGACCATCAGCGGTACCGATCTTA
>CAYQJR010000001.1:8598-42830 GCA_964418065.1 uncultured Candidatus Saccharibacteria bacterium
ACGTTAAGTTCGGAACCACGACCGCAGCAAGCGTAACGAATGTGAGCAGCAGCACCATCACGGCTATCGCCCCTGCACATCCTGCAGGAATAGTGAATGTAACGGTGACAACGCTCGCAGGCACGAGCGCAACAAGCTCGGCAGACCAGTACACCTACACAGTGGTACCAGCAAGTCCGACAGTCACTTCGGTATCGCCAACAAGCGGTCCGACAACAGGCGGCACCCTCGTGACCATCAGCGGTACCGATCTTACCGGCACTACTGACGTTAAGTTCGGAACCACGACCGCAGCAAGCGTAACGAATGTGAGCAGCAGCACGGTTACGGCAGTCTCGCCCGCTCATGCTGCAGGAATAGTGGATGTGACCGTTACGACCGCTGGCGGTACCAGCGCAACAAGCTCGGCAGACCAGTTCACGTACGTGGCACCCGTCGCGACAAGTACCGTCAGCGTCACGATAGATAAATTCGTAGATGGAGCGATGGCAACAGCGTCCTCAAGCAACAGCGGCGCGTTCCCCATGAACGCGACATGGAATGACCCAGCGGGCATCGGTTCCGGATCGGGACAGTTCACCTTGAATGCAAGCTCAACGCCCGCCTACGAAGCACAAACGGTGGAATTCAATCTCGGAAGCAACTACAGTACGAGCGAAGCAACAACGAGTCCGGCCTTGGTAGGTACCGCTTGCACCGCTTCAAGCACTCCGCAATTCGCGCTAGTTGGATACACAACGGGTAACTCGTTTGTGGAAGCGGCAGCGGGCACTCCAACCACGACAACTCCGAGCTTCACCGCCATGACCCAAGATAAGTTCGTAATCGTGTGGAACACAACCTGCGCGGGTAATGCACTCGGCGTTCCGCCTGGAGAAGCTCCGGTAGAAGCAATAGATACCACCGCAACGGCTGACGGTACGTTCGCCAATGGCTGGAAGTATATCTTCAACGTCACGGTACCGACCTTCGAACCCAATATCGCGATGCTGTTTAGCGACTGGTTCAACACCGCCAACTCGACAAGCTTCTCGGTAGCAAACAATATCCGCATCTCGTCAGCACAAGCGGATAACGGAGGGGCGACAATTCTTGTCACTGCGCCAAACACGTACACGACTCCGGACCTGCATATCACGGGAGACTTGAGCACCACAACGCCTGGAATGCAGATAGAGATACTCGTGGAGGCGGCAGTTCCTGCGGGAACACCAAGCGGCTCGTACAGTACGAATTACAGCATCAGAAGCCAGTAGCGGGTGTTGAGCTAATTAAAAATCTTATGACACGCACTATTAGAAACTTGCTAGGAGGTACGGCGATGCTCGTAGCACTAGGGTCCTTCGCACCACTCGCAGGCGCAGTCTCGGTAATCTCCGGTACGCTCAACTCCTCAGCAAGCGGCTCGTCAGTTACGAGCGGTACCATCAGCGGGAGCACTGGAGGCAGCACAAGCGGAGGTAGTATTGGCGGCACGGTTTCTGGAGGCTCAGGCTCCATTTCCGGCACGGTCGTAGGAGGTGCTTCTGGAGGTGGAGGGGGCGGCGGGGGTGGGGGTGGGGGTAGTATCTCGCCGATTGCCGGCGGAGGAGGCGGTGGAGGAGCTCTAGCTCCTACCGACTCGGGAGGCGGGGGTTCGGTCCTCGGTGCCGCCACCGATGTACCCAACCTGCCTAATGCCGGCGCAGGCGGAAATGCTCCTCAAATGCTCCTCGTATTCCTCTCGGCGCTGATTGGAACTCTTGGGTCCATCTATCTCGCCCGACGCATCACTTGATCGCGACGCGGCCGAGCGCGGCAGGCTTGGAGACATACGGCGCAGCAAAGAATTGAACAACGAACGTAGTCTGCTCTCCTCGATAGAGACCGCGCGCAATCCCAACTCCAACCTTCGTGAATGACTTGTCGACTATGTTGGATTTGTGCGAGGGAGATTGCATCCACGCTTGTTCAATGACCTCGGAGGTACTGAAGCCTTTCGCGAGATTCTCTCCGGCGCGCGTGTAGTAATAGCCCGAGGAAACAAGCCATGACCATGGCTTGTTTCCGTTTGGCGAGATATGCGAGAAATACCCCTGCCGTACCATGTCCTCAGCCTTTCTTTGAGCCGCCGCACTTAAGCGAGAATCTTCTTGAAGTGCTTGGACTCCGTTCGCTGCCCTATCTTGATTGGTAAGCGCCACAAGCTTCGAGACACTGATGGGCGCGTTTGAGGTCTCGGCATGTGCCGACGCAGGAACCATGCAAACAACAAAAAACACCCCGAGGAGGTATAGGGATGTATGAGCGGTGGGTGCACTTAATGCAATCTTCACCCAGACACTATAACCGTGAACGCAAGATGAAGGAAGTGGAAAACTCTCTTATGTCCCGGGTTCCTTCACTATATTGGCGAATTCCGTGTAGACAACGAGGCGTTTGTTATAGGTCCGCTGGCCGATGAGCCAGGTACCTGCGCAGGTGATGAGATTGAGGCGGGCGGCGTCGTCGCGAGTAAATATTATATCAGTCGGCGCATCGTTGTAGGGGTACGATTGAATATCTACCACGATGAAACGAAGCTTGGTACCATCCTCGCTAACGACGTAGATATCGTCGCCTGTCTTGATATCGGCCAGGCGCTTGAATACGCCCGCGAGCGCGAGCGCATTGTCAACATGTCCGTCAATAACGGCGCTTCCGAGCTGTCCGGGCGCGACGCCGTATTTATACCAACCGACGTCTTTAAAATTGTTCGGGACACCCATAGTGCCTTTCGTCGTGATACCCACTTCTTGCACGTGAGCATCAATGGCAAGGGATGGGATGAGGAGGCGCAGCGGCTTGCTCTCTTCAGGGACGAAGACGGCTGTCGCCGGAGGCACGAGTATCTCCTCTTCGGGCGCGTAGAGTGCTCCCGAGAAAACCCACAGAACAATGCCGACGGTAATAACGATGGCCGCCACCACAATACCTGTGGGGACTCGAGCGTTCATACGACTAGATGGAGCGTATGGCTCTAACTCATTTAACCCTCAGTCTCGCGCGCCTTTTCATGACCGGGCTCTGGAACTGCTTCTGACGAAGCATCATCACGCTCCTCTGTCAGATTCTTTTGTTCCCCGTCCTTGACCGCTGTGCGTGTGTGATCGTCTTCGTGCTTGTGGTTCGGGTCTTTCATAAGAGTTGCGTTATGCGTATGCGAATAATGGAAGTGAACCTTGATACTATAAACGATGCGACATGAAAATTGCCTGAATGCGGAGTGTTGAAAAGGCCCCGCCGAAGCGGGGCCTTACTAGGCGTTCGAGCAGCGCGGCGCCGGGTTCGGCCAGCTCGGCGACGAGATGTTCTCCGTGCGGGAATATGTGAGTCGCGACTCCTGCGAAATCACCTTTGCGCCGCAGACGCAGCCGCACGAGACTGCCTTTCTGTATCTCCTTGCCGAATTGGGCCAGAAAGAGTTGCTTTTCTTGTCTAGTCCCGTACGTCTCGAGGACGATGATTGGAACAATAGTTCCTTTTGGACCGAGCTCCCGGCCGTACCGGTCGGTGCACTCCCAGAGGTATTCGGTGTAGAGGGCGTCATGCCTTTTCTTCTTTCTTTCCCTTGCGGTCTTGCTGGCGGAGTGCGTAAGTGCGTAGCCCACAACTGCAGCGACAGCGACGGCAATCACCATATACAATCCAATATTCATATTCATCTTCAGCTCTCCCGAGTTCGTTGCGGTTAGAATGCCTGGATGTTTCCGAACAGAAAGTATCAAGAAATACTTGTGTTGTCAATTTCTAGCCCCGGCGAACCAGCAGTTTGCTAAGATGCTCTTATGAGCAAAAAAGAATCTGGTAATGGCATGGTACATAGGATGCCGGCGGATGTACGAAAGGCTCTCGGCTCGGCTCCACGGGCGCAAGCAGTCTGGGCAGATATCACGCCGCTTGCGCGCAACGAGTGGATCTGTTGGGTCACCTCCGGAAAGAAAGCGGAGACGCGAGGTATACGTATTGAAAAGGCGCTTTCAAAGCTAGGGGGCGGGATGCGCCGACCCTGCTGCTGGGCCGGCTGCCCGCACCGCTAAGTCGGGTGATTACATACCCACCTGTACCTTGAATCCGCCGTAGGAGAAGCGCTTCATGTCAAACGGCATCTGCATCATCTCCTTGCCATATTTCTTAGCAAAATACGCCATGACTTTCTTATTGACCGCGTCACGATGCTTGCGCGACTTGTAGGTGATGAATGAGAACCAGACCGTCTCCCCCGGCTTAGTCTTAGCCAATTTGGGAAATGTGAGCGTGAGGGACTTGTCCGGCCTCACATCGTCAAGAATGCATTCCTTGTAGTTCAGCGCTCCGAATTTCTTCCAGACCTTGCACGCCTCGCGCGCCAGCTTCTTGTATGCCCCAGAGTTCTTCTTCGGGATAGGTATAACAAATCCGTCAACGTATGTTTCTTTTTTCATGTGTGTAGTATACCAAATGCACTAATTTTAGCTTAATGCTTGGCTATTTCTCTCTTGCACCGGGAGCGGATGTTCTTTGAGTAGCCGCGCGAGGTATGCGAGATTGTGGGCCATCGTCTTTGCCATCGCTACGGTATATGGCTGTGCGAGGAGTTTCTTTTTCAGAGCGGCAGGCGTTTTAACATCAAAATGCTTAAGGTATGAGAGCGAGCAGGCCGGCGGGAGAGTTAGACCGTTCCATACCATAAAGTTGGCGAGGCTTGCTATGACCTGCTGGGCTCCGTCTTCGGCGCCGGTAATCACCATACCGCCCACCTTATTTAAGAACTCCGACTTTCCGGTAGCAACAATCTCGTCATTAAGCTCGTCCAGGCGCTCAAGCACGCGCTGTATAAGCGAAGAGTGTCCGTTCCACCAAATAGGCGTGGCGAAGATTATGATGTCTGACTGGATAAGTTTCGCTAATATTCCCGGCCACTCATCACCACTGCCCATATTACTCTTTGTGCCGGGAAGAATCTTGTATGCGGCGAGGTGGATTATCTCGCTCTCAACATTGTGCGTCGCAAGCTCGTCGCACAAGATCTCGGATAACACTCTTGTATTAGAAAACACTCTGCCGTCTTTCGGCTTGAGGGTCCCGAGCAGGATGACAGCCTTGAGCATCGTGTATGGGACACTCTAAGGGACTGCGAGTGATGGCATCATGAAGAGCTCAATTTGAAATGCTTTACGAGCTAACGCGTCTATCATTGTATGGAAAGCACTACAGACGAAAGAATTGAAGAATTTAAGGTTAGCGGCGACCAAGTCGTTAAGAAGGTCAAAGAGCTTATCAAGGACGGGAATGCGCGTCGTATTATCATAAAAAACGAAAAAGGAGATTCTGTGATTGAAGTACCGCTGACACTCGGCGCCATTGGAATCATACTCGCGCCAGCGCTTGCCGCCATAGGTGCCGTTGCAGCTCTCATAACCAATTGCACCATCGTAGTCGTAAAGAAATAACTTTCTCCGCTGGCGAAAAGGAATAAGAAGCGACCTTAAGCCCTCTTCACCAGCATGCGAACGGCGACTGCCGTGGTAATCGGTACTGCGAGCACGAGACCGATTGAGCCAACAAGGATTCTGACAATTTCAGTGGCGAATACTTCACGATTCAAAGTGATTCCTATATTCAGGTCAGGAGAACCAAAGAAGAGAAGCAGGAGAGGGAGCGAAGCACCGACGTATGCAATAGCAAGCGTGTTAACGAGAGCGCCCACATGCTCGCGGCCAATGCGCAACGCTCGCAGGTAGACTTCGTGCCGCTTGAAATGCTGCCCTGCACGAGCTAATTCTTCAACTGAGACAGCCTGTCCGATTGCCGCATCATACAGAACGCCCAAAAGACCGATGAGTATACTTCCGAGCAGGAGCCCTGCTAGATCTATCGTTCCTCTCGTGTTGAAGTTGAGATATGTAATTTCTTCGCTGGACCATCCGGTGAGCGCGGTCATCTCTATAGAGAAGTATGCAAGTATGCCCGTAACCGCGATGGTTAGAACCATACCGATAACAGCCGCCGTGGTGGTGCGATTTACCCCATGGGTGAGATAGGACCCGATAAGTACGATGAGAGAAGCGACTCCAATAGATACCGCCACAGGAGAATAGCCGCTCAAGATACCGGGTAAGAGCATCACGCCGATGAAGAAGAAGCTGGCTACGAGCGCCAGGAGTCCGCGAATGCCCTGCTTGCCGCCGAAAATGACAACAGCAGCAATGAAGAGCAGCGTAAGCACGACGAGTGCAGCGGTTCTGTCTCGCTCTGCGACGCTGTAGTAATCTCTGCCGTCAACGCCGTTTGTTGTGTGGTTAATGTAAAATTTATCTCCCTTCTCCAGTTCAAGATAATCGTTTTCAATAGTAACGACCTTACCCTTTTCTGGCCCGTTCAGGATTTCTGCACGAATGGTCTGCAGATGCTGGGGCAGATCCAGTCCTGCGAGCGTTCTAGTTTCTTCGGACACAACCTCAATAACTTGCGCCTTCATGGTTACAGTCTGGTCGAGCACGAGTTCTTGTGCGTTTAGCACAGGCGCGCCAATGAAAAAAGCGGCGAGGAAAGGAAGTAACAATTTCATTGTCTTCAGTATAGTATCAGAGCAGCAATTTCTTGGCGGAGCTCCTCCTCGTGTCCGGGATCCTCGTGAGGCACTAGCGTGATAACGCCATACATGACAATCGCACCCGCCACGAACCAACCCAGATGCTTCCACACAAGAGACCGCTCCCGGGCGTGGCGCAGAGAATGCGGCAGCAAGTCGTAAAATACTACGGAAAGCACACCCCCAGTGGCAATAGCGAGCAGTATGCCCTCTACCTCTTCAAAGAGCTCCAATACGAACCATCCGCCAATCGCTCCGGCAAGAATGGTGGTGGAGGTGAGGAAGTTCAACCACAAGGCGCGATTCGTTGAGTATCCGGCATCGCGTAGGACAAAAAATTCGGCTATCTCCTGCACCACTTCGTGCAGGAAGACACTGGTTGCGGCTGCAATACCGAACACCGGACTTACTGAAAAGGTTGCAGCAAGCAGGATACCATCTCCGACATTGTGTATTGAATCGCTTATAAGCATCCGGTGCGCATCCAGATGCGGATGGTCATGCGGGTGCGGATGCTCGTGCTCATGTTCTTCTTCGCGCGCAGTATGGCTGTGAGGCAACCATGTACACGCAAGCGTGATGATGACACCTCCGCCGATAATCCAGAGGATTCCCGCCACAACCTCCATGTGTTCAAACACCTCTACCCCAAGCTGCCCTGCGAAGAGTAGGAATACTCCTGCCGCAAAGCTGACCATGACGTGCAGATTGCGCTCTATAAACGCGCCCGCGCTGCGCCAGACAAGGAGTTTCCCCGAGAGGGAGGCGAGCATGACTGCACCGCAAGCAATGAGAAGCAGGGTCATGCTGGTATCATACACAGATGCGAAGCGTTTGTGAGAAGCGACCTGTGTGTAGCGCGGCTTCATTCACTTTCCATATCCGGCGCTTATACTCCTTCATTATGACACGTACCGGGTGGGCCATCGTGATTATTCTTGCGCTTCTGGTCGGCGGGTATGTCGCCTACGGCTGGGCAAAGAATGATCCGCCAGACTGGCTGGTGAAGCTGGTTGCGTCGAAAGATCCTCCGCCACCATTACCGAGCGGAGACGAGCCGCCGCTCACGGTGCCCCAAGGTTTTGCTGCGACCATCTTCAGTCGCGAAACCCCCAAGGCTCGCGTACTTGTACGCGAGCCTAAGGGCGCTCTCTTGGTGTCGCTTACCCAAGAAGGCAAGGTGATTGCCCTTCCCGACACTGATGCGGACGGCAAGGCCGATCGTGTCGTGACCGTCCTTGAGAAGTTGAACCTGCCGCATGGCCTTGCTATCCGCTGTCCGGATACGGGAAACACAAGCACAGATCAAGACGCGTGCGTGCTCTATGTCGCCGAGACGAATGCGGTTAAGTCTTATGCCTATGATGCGGACACCTACCGCGCTACCTATCAGAAGACGCTAGCCACACTTCCAACCGAGGGCGGAGGGCACTTTACCCGTACGCTTCTTCCCCACCCCGACGGCACGCATCTCTTGGTATCAATCGGCTCGTCCTGCAATGTGTGCACTGAAACGAATTCGGACCGCGCATCAATCGCGAGCATTAATCTCGCAACCGGAATAAAAACCACCTTTGCGAAGGGCCTCCGGAACGCCGTATTTATGGCAGTGAGTCCGATAACCGGTGCCGTCTGGGCGACGGAGAACGGCCGCGACCTTATCGGAGACGATATACCGCCAGACGAGCTCAATATCGTAGAAGAAGGAAGGCACTACGGGTGGCCTATCTGCTATGGAAAGAATATCTATGATGCTGACTTCAACGCGGCAGACAAGACTGCCTGCCGCGAGCCTGTATACACGCCTTCCACCCATGATTTACAGGCGCATTCAGCGGCGCTTGGGCTTGCGTTCATCCCTGAAGAAGGCTGGCCGCAGGACTATCGGAATGATCTTCTCGTCGCCTTCCACGGCTCTTGGAACCGGAGCGAGCCGACCGGATACAAGATAGTTCGGTTTGATATGTCTGCCGACGGGAAATCGGTTGTGGGCGGCCCGTATGATTTCCTCACGGGCTTCCTACCTCGCGGGGCGAAGGAACCTATCGGGCGGCCAGTCGGACTTCTTGCCGAGCCCGGCGGGGTCCTCTTCGTGAGCGATGACCACGTCGGGGCGGTGTACCGTATTACGCGTAGCGAATAGAGGATGTTAGAACCTCTTACTTTTCTTGAATGACAGACAGAATGTTTCCAGCAGGATCTTTAAACCAGGCTATCGCTTTAGGGCCGGGAGAAGTGCCATCACTACGTACGACCCCTTTCGCATCAGTTTTCATATGGGGAGTATCGTACTGTTCCATGTGGACACCCTTACCAATAAGTTCGTCCATCGTCACATCAATATTCTCTACCACAAAATTAAGGACCGTATAATCCGCAGGCTTATTGTCCGCTGAAGAGTATATGAACACCGAGGCGGTTCCCATGGTCAACTCCAATCCCTCCGGTTTAGACTTAACAGTAAGCCCCAGCGTATCTCCATAGAAGCCCTTTGCTTGCTCGATATCAGGCACGGAAAACCCGCTGAACATTTTAGATATTTTCATTGCATAAGTATAGCAAATCGCACTTTTAGCTCCGGGAGTAGGACCATGAGTACATTTCTCGAAGCGTACCGCTTCAGTACACCTTGCGGATTTTCTTGCAGAAAATGCTCACAAGGTCTTCGAGTCCTACACGGAAGCGTTACTACGCTTCCTTCCTCGGAGCAAAATCTGCTCCGCATCTTTTGCTCTCTGCTTTAGACAGAATTAGAACTTTATACAATGCTCGTGACCCCGAGCTTCTTAAAACGTTAGCGATTATTAGACTCTTGGAAAAGCAGAATGAAGATCGGAACGATCTTTTAAGAAAGGCCCAAAGCCGTGATTATCAGGAGAGGAAGAAGCGGGGGAAGGATGATCTTCCGATGGCCGCATAACACCAGTGCGCCGCACAATTAATCCTCCTCACTTCCTGGGTCGCATACTGACGTCCCACACGCTCAGCATGCTGCCAACGATAACTACCCAAGCGAGGAATACCCCTACCCACCCAACTACCAGTTCTCCCAACAGAGGAGAAGCATAAGCATGAGTGTATTTCGTTAAATCAATCCACCCTCCGTTTTCATCATTCATAGAACAACTTCCGTACTCCCAGATTGGAGGAGTCGCAATAAATATTGGGGTATTTGCCGGGTACGTAAAAGTAATCTGAGAGCCAGCGGGCAAACAGAAATTATATAGACCACCTTCATACTGATTCAGGCCTTTCGTGTTAGGCCAAATATTCATACAAGAAGTCGTCGCGAATGCTTGTTTCGCATAGGGAACGAGAGGGTTGTCTGGTTCCATTGTGAATGCCGCATATGTCCAAGGAAATAGTTTGCCTACACAATCTAGAGGAGGTTCGTAAGATATGCGGACTTCGTAATCTTTAATAGCGGAAGGTATTCCCAAGAAACTAGCTGCGAAATTCTGAAAAGAAAGAGGTTCTCCAAGGGATGCATGTTCATACAATGGAATGGAGATATTTTCGGGTGGGTAAAAAAGGAAACCCGTTAATACCGAAAGAATTAAAATGGTTCCCCAAATAATTACCGGCTTCCACATATAGTGCTGGAAGTATACCTTGCAGGAATAAGGTGCCTAGCTCAAGGTTCGAGTCCTATACACGTCATTTTTCTTCGCTACGTATTTGCTAGGTCTTTTGAGAATCGCCACGGCTACAAACGATATGTGGTTCGAACCCATAAAATGCCAAACGGCCGCTCAACTGAGCGGCCGTTTCGTTGGGTGTGCAGTCGAGTATTACTTTTTCTTACTGGCTCTCTGCCTTAGACAGAATCAGAATTTTATGGATCGCGCGCGACCCAGATCTTCTTCAAATACTCGCGACAATTAAACTCCTGGAGAGGCAGCATCAGGAGCGTGAGGCTCTGCCGAAGGCGGCGTAGTTCCCTCTCCTGGTAACGGGCGATAGATGATCTGGTAGAGGTTGATAAGGTGCGTCACCATCTCAAGCGCCTCTTGGGTTGAGAGCTCCTTCCCAAACTCAGCCTTATAAATCTCCATAAACTCCTGCATTGCTTCATCTGTATGGTTCATCGAGATACGGTGACTCATAGAGATGGAAAAGGCCAGGAGCCTCACGTCTAGGGTAGCGGCTGGCAGAGAGGTAGAAAGGCTGGAGAAAGTGCCGAAGAGGCAATTCTTGATTACTTCATGAACCCTTTGGTGCCAATTTGCATACCTCCGAACTCTCCCGTAATTTCCCAAATGCGTTCAAGAGCGACTTCAACAATGTGCAAGATATTTTGCGCGTCCATTTCACTTATCACTTCATCGGGTTTAGAAATAACACCTGTCACGAAATCCACATCGACATATAGCGCTTTGTGACGCTTGCTGAGTAATGGTTTATCGGGCGTCATCCTTTCAAAATCCTCCATATCAGGCCCGATCCATTTCAGGTTGTGAGGGTAATTATTTGCATCAACATGCGCCCACTCTGCATGCGCGATTTTTTCTTGGTGACTTTTGTAGAATTTTTGAAAGTCTTCCTCGGTTTTCAAACCAGTAAAAACATCCGCTGCACATTGTCCTTTTGAGATTTCTTCGAGAGCGGAGAATCCCATTACATAGGCTTGTGAATATTTTTGTTTACCGGAAAGGGCTTGACCAGCACGGAGTAGATTCGATGCATTTCGATTCGATGCATTGTAAATCTCAAGATAAGTTTTCTTTTCCATAAGACTAGGGTTGAATCTACTCAGAGTATGCTTGGCCGAGCCTAGGTCAAGTCCCTCGAAAGGTTCGAGTCCTATGCAGAGCCCTTGGAACAGATTTGGAAAACGTTAATCTAAAAACAAAAAAGCTCGGAATTCCTGGCTTTTTTGTGAGGTGAAAAGTTGCCTATGTGGCAAGTCACTAGCTCCGGGAGTAGGACTCGAACCTACAACCAACGCCTTAACAGGGCGCTGCTCTACCATTGAGCTATCCCGGAATGCACTGCCCTCGCTAGGAGGGCATAAGCGCATTCTAGCGGAAAAATCATATGTCGCAATGTTCGTACAAAGGTACGGGTTGATTTAATGAATAGTTCGTGGTATTATTAAGAGTAATGAAATTGCCTGATGTTGATCGGATTCGGAGTGAGAAGTCGCTCTCCTTTGGAGACTTCTTGAAGTCCTATAACGAGAACCTCCCGCTTCAGTTCCCGCGCGCATCGCTTGCGCTTCTGCGCGAGTTTAAGAAGAAGAATGAGGCCCTCTTCAAGCATGCCGGCAATGCGTGGTCGCTCGACCAGCACCGTAAGAAGGTGATGGACTGGCTGACAAGCAAGCAGAGCGGGCTCGGAGAGCGCTAGGATTTACCCTCTATAAGTTCGTAATCGCGCGGAAAGAGGTACTTGGCAATGTTGTATATGCCATAAGCCATGAAGGGTGCGGCCAGCACGTCAATGGAGTAATGGATATGCGAAAGGAGGACCGAGATGCCGAAGATGAGCGACAATGAAAGAAAGATGATGCGCGCCCGGAACTGCCTCCAGAAGATAAGCGCCATCAGGAACGGGAGCCCTGTATGCCCCGAGAAGAAGAACCCTGTCTGGAAGTTGAGATAGGTATATATCTGGTCGAAGAACCCGTCGCCCGGGTAGATGTTGCTCGGGTGGATGCCGATGTGCGTGAGTGAGATAAAGAGAGCCCGAATTATAATGAAGAGCGCAATCGCCTTGAGGGTGAAGAGTGCGTAGCGTGGCCGCATGAAAAACACATATATCACGCCCGCGACAATACTGAAGAGCGCGACCTCAATGATGAGAAAATTGAGATTCACGGCCGGGAGATTGTCTAGGAGCAAATCGCCCACATAGATTGAGGTTGGTCGTGTTGAATACTCAAGCTCGTAGAGATTGGCGAAGTGCTCCGCCGCATACGCCGCGCCAAGGAGGAGGAGCGCAACAATCAGCGAGCGCAGATACACGGGACCGAATAAATCCCGGACGGAGAATGAGTCCTGGTTTTCATAGGTCTCTACAATGAGCATAGACATTGTGGAGAGAATTGTACCAAACGATTGAGGTACTTGACAGGAAAGTGGGTATCTGCTACTCTAAAGGAATCAACCAGAGTTGGATCCAGAGAAGTGGGATCGAGCTTCTATCTTCGGCTACTGATTTGATACCTATTAGTCACAAAAATATCTATCTGCAGTATGCAAAATGGTACAGTAATCAAGAAGAACGAGAAGGGCTTCGGCTTCATCAAAGTCGACGGAGCACCGGACGGTTCTAAGGACCTGTTCTTCCATTCCAACGAGCTCAAGAACATTTCGTTCGATGAGCTCCAGGAGGGAGACAAGCTTTCCTTTGAGATTGGCGACAGCCCGAAAGGTCCGAACGCCCTCAACGTCAGCAAAGTCTAACTAGACTAAGCAACAAAACGTCTCGGCTTTTGCCGAGGCGTTTTGTTTTGTGTATCATAGACAGTAATGTCAGCAATGCTTGTTCCTAATGAGGGGAAAAATATTGATATCGTGGCCGGGGGCGTCCGGTATCTGCGACTCCCCATCAAGACGCCGCTCATACGGGTCGGCGACAATCTGATGGACCTGCTTAAGACCTATGCCGCGCCCCATCTCGCCCCGAATGACCTCCTTTTTATCAGCGAGAAGATAGTGTGCATTACCCAAGGCCGCATTATCCATCGCGATAAGGTGGAGACCTCTTGGCTCGCCCGTCTGCTCGCAAGCAGGGTGAGAAATTATGCGGGGACGCCGCAGTTCCGCGGGCTTGGACACGGTACTGCCCCGGCGATGCAGCTCCTTATTGAAGAGGCAGGATACCCGCGGACAATCCTCGCCGCCGCCGTCTCGGCGCTCACGCGCCCGCTCGGCATCAGCGGCGCCTTTTATTACCTTGTCGGGAAGCAGGCCAAGTCCATTGACTGCCCGATGTCGTGGACGATTGAGGAATTCAAGGACTATGCGAAGCGGGCGCCGCTTGCGCCGGACCGCGTTGCGCGCGAAGTCCGCGATGCGTTTAGCGTAGAGACCGTCATCGTTGACGCCAACTACCGCGGCGCCTTCTCGCTCGGGAAGTCCTCGGCTATCAGCGAGAAGTTCATCCGCGAACTTCTGGCCGACAACCCCGCTGGACAAGATAGCGAGATGACGCCCTTCTTCATCGTCCGAAAGGCACCCGCCTAAGTGCGCGGGTTTGATTTTGTCCACTCCACGAATCCTCCTGCTTTGTGCTCCATCGCGTCTGCCCTGCGCACGAAGCGCCAATTCCCTTTCGGCACGAGGAAATAATGCTTCCTCTCCGCAAGCGCATCAGAGATTTCCCATAGATCTTTCGCGGCGGCAATCCAGCCGGTGCCGAAGCGGCGCATATCAAGCGGCTTAGAGTAACACTCAAGCGTCTTCTCTCCAGACGGAAGCGACCACTCATGGAAATACGAGAGGGCGAGCTCGCGTGGCGTGCGGTAGACCGGATCGCGGAAGCGAATCACGGCATGGTTCGTCTTACTTATGGCACCCCAGCGGCCGCCACGCTTATAGAGCGCCACCACATGGTCCACATCGCCCTTCCCCATGCGCGCCGACAGATTCATGATGAGCGGCCGCTCGCCAGCTATCCAGAGCGCGAGCGCCGCAAGCATCGCTCCCTCAATACAGTGTGCTTTCTTTTCCTCGAGAACGCGCTGCGGCGAAAAATGCGTATCGCCCCCTTTTTCAAAATTGAAGGGGAGCGCGTCCAGAAAGTCCTGTATCTTGGTTGGAGTAGAGAGGCGCGCCAAGGTTTGGTACTCCTTCTTCGTGAGCCCCGATGCTTCGCGCGTGAGACGCTTCATAGCTCTAAGAATACCCCATACAAGACGCGGCGCCCTCTCGGGCGCCGCGTCTTGTATGTACGGACTATTTATTTGAGCGCGAGCTCGGGGCCGCCCGTGACGAGTGCGGCGAGTGCGACTTGAGTTTTCGGGATGTTGTTGATATCAACATACCCCACGACGCGGATCGCGACATCCGTGCAGATGCCAAGCACCTGAGCGGCGTTCTTCATCCCCTTATCCATCGTCTTGTAGTCCGCGTTCGTATGAAGGAGCACGTCAATACGACTCGTGTAGCGGGCATTCATAGTGTCTTCAATAACGCGGTAACCAATGACGGGCGCAACGACGCTGTACCCGCAGGTACCCTGTGTCGTTGTCGGCGCAGAGAACTCGATGATAGTACCGAACGGCAGTTCATCGGCGAGATCCCGAGAGCGCGCGGCGATAACCTCCGGATTGGAGTATGCGCCGCTCGCCGTCTCAAAGGGGGTATCGTCGGTCTGTCCCGGAACGGCGTTATACGCAGTGAGAGTCACCACATAGCTAGGCGGTGTTTCGTTTTTTGGTGCGGAGGACACATGTGCGTTCCCCGATAAAAGCAAAAAGCCCATAAGGGCTCCTAATATGGTCATTGGTATGTGGTTATCGAAATAGCTAGAAGCTACCTCGTTATTTAGATACTAACACATTGACAATCTTTTGTCAATAGGTCTGATGAGCCTTTTTGGCGAGCAATATGCGGGCACTATGGACAGTAATGAGAGCTGTAAGAGCGCCCAATATCGCCCCGCCGATGATATCTGACGGGTAGTGTACCCCCGCAATCACCCTCCCCACGGTGATACATGCGGCGGCGAGTAAGAAGCCTATGCCCCACTGCTTATTGTAAAGATAGATCGCGGTGCCGAGCGCGAAGAAGAAGGTCGCGTGCCCTGAAGGAAACGACCATGCGCTGTCGGTGAGGAGCTGGTGTACATCGGGGAGCGCGGTAAACGGCCGCGGACGGTTGTAGAAGAAACGGATGAGTTCGGTGAGCCCGAGGCGCGCGATGACGCTTGCCGCACCGGCAACAAGAAGAAGTTCCCATTTCTCTTGCCGTGCATACTGCGAGGAGGCCACGAGAACCACGAAGGCGGTAACCACAAGATACGGGAGGTATGAAGCAATGAATACAATAACCCCATCAAGCGCGGCGGACTGCCCTGCCATGCCATTGAGGAGATAGAAGAGCTGTAGGTCGAGATTCATACGAGCTTCGTGCGTGTCTCGTTATGCAATGGGCATGAAGCTGCCGATGGCAACACCCAGCACTATCGTCGCGCCGCCAAGGAGCGCCATCCTGATACCCCTCCAGAGCACAGGGAGCCGCGAGAGGCGCGCACTAATCATCCCGACAATGAAGAGGGCTACCGCTGATAAGCCGATTGACGCATAGAGCGCGGTGCTCGCGGAGAATAGGATGTATGGCGTAAGCGGAATGAGAGAGGCGAGGACGCAAGAAATAAACATAAAGAGCGCCGAGATGATAGAGGGGCGGTCTTTCACATTGGACTGGCTTACGTACTCTTCTGCCGATTCTTCAGAAAGGAAGTCCCCCATCGCCATTGAAAACGACTCCACCAGCGTATAGATAATGCCCGTGAGAATGATGGTCTTTGTTGGGACGCCGGCGACGCTCACTCCGGCGAGAAAGCCGACCGTGGACACAAGACTGTCGTTGATGCCGAAGATGACTGAGCGCAGATAGAGCGCATTTATTTTCATATCTCAAATGGTAGCACGCAAAAGAGACGTCCCTAGCCGCGAGGCTAGGGACGAATACTACGGGGCTCAGAGCCCTTGATGCGTGTCGAGCTCGCCGAGTGTCCGGTCTGAATAGAACCGTCCGTCGTCTGGGCAAATGAACCCGACAGAGCTACCTTTCAGTTTGCTGAGTTTTTCTATTCCCAGACCTCCGAGAAAATACCGCAGTCCCATGAATGCAAGACCCGATGTGGGTCCCGGTTGAGGTTCTACAGCGCCCCAGAGCTGCCGCATCCCGATGAAAGATTCCTTGCGACCGATTTCAACGACTCGGTCAACAACCTTCTTCCACGGAAGCGTAACGACTTCCTCCATCTTCTTCTGGTCGCGAGCGCCCGGCACCTGCTCGCCGAGCTTGGGACGAACACCCACGATAAACGTCTTCTTGAAGAAAGTACCGACACCGCCGACCGTACCGCCCGAACCCATAGCAACAGCAAGAACTGCCGGCACCTTCCCGAGTACTCGGAGTATTTCGGGACCGGTGTAGAGCTCGTGAGCGTTCATATTGCCCATATGACTGTACTGGTTGAGGTGATAGTGCCCATTCCTGCGTGCTTCCTGCTTCGCCCTGCGGGAGACGCTCTTGCCGCCACCGACCTCGATGATTTCAACCGAAGAAAGCGCGGCCAGAATACCTTTCTTGCTGTCGGGAACATCTGCAGAGAGGACAACCTTGACCTCGCGAAAACCAAACGCTTTTGCGAGCCGCGCCACTGCGTGGGCAGTGTTCCCGCTCGAATCAACTACGATGGTGTGCTTGTCGCGGTAGAGACCTTTCTTGAAATCCTCCATCATCATCCGCCATGTCGGGATGGTCTTGATGTGCGGGAATTTCGTGAACGGAATCAGCGCTGCAATTCTCATGTCATACCGCACGAACGGATTAAGTTCCGGCGGGAGCCAGCGTACCTCCATAAATTGCCTGAGGCCGCCTGGGTACAACGCGTCTGATATCGGGTCTGCATACACTTGCGCGAGTGTGCGTTTCATTCTTTTCCCCTTTCAGGAGGTAGGGAGCTGAGAAAGCAAAGGGCCCTTCGGGTTACAAAGGGCTTCTGAGAAAGAGCATACCCTTATTTATTCCGGAGTCAAAATAACGCCCCAGCCGCAGGGGCTGGGGGCGCGAGTAGTGTCAGTCGTGGTCGCCGCCGAGATGAACGCCGGCATCTTGAGACGCCGGGAACACTCCGGCGAAAGTGCGAACATCGTCGTAAAACTCGCGCTCATTGGCGGTGAATCCAGGAAGATGTTCCGGCCATATCACTGCATTGTCGGCGCCGAAGAATCGTGACGCCACCGCGGCCGCCGACACCGTCCTTTCTTCCGATTGAGCGCCTTTTCTCACAGCTTCGGTAAAGGCGCGCAGGTCGAACTCGCTTGGGCTGAACAGGGGCATTTGAGTACCTCGTCTGTAGAAAGATGCGAACGAATGTCCGATCCGAGAATAATGATACTCCTATTTACTTTGGGCGCCAACCTTTCTTGACCTTAGTGATTCGGTTCTTACCGTCCATAAAAACGAGGGTGGGACTCATTTTCGCAGCTTCTGCGGGCGTAACCCATCCTTCTGCGAGGATGATGACGATGTCGCCTTTCTGGAAGAGGCGGGCGGGCGGGCCGTTCAGGACAATCTCTCCCTTTCCCTTTTTGCCCTTCAGGATGTAGGTGCGCCAGGAGACTGCGTTTGAAGCGTTGTTTATCGTCACCATTTGCCCCGGGACGAGTCCGGCGGCGTGAAGCAGAGCCTCGTCAATGGTGATAGAGCCGACATACGCGAGGTCAGCGTCGGTGACCGTCGCGCGGTGCAGCTTCGCGATGCAGACATTTACTAACATTTCGGAAATATATCACATCATAGGGAGCTCTGCGAGTGCTATTCTAAAGAGGATATAGCTCTATGAATTTCTATTTCTGGGTGAATATTATCGCACTGCTCTTTTCCTTCTTCGTCGTCGGAGCGCTCCTTGGCGCACTCCTCTCCGACTCTGTTCATACGAGGATTGCGAGACTGGTTAAATCGCTCCGCAACCCGATCCTGCGGCCGGGGATGAATCCGTGGACGGCCGGGGCGGTGATGAATCCTGCGGCCGCCGTACTCGGCGGCCGGACGCACCTCGTCTATCGCGCAATCGGCACCGACGGCGTGTCACGACTCGGATATGCGAGCAGCCCCGACGGAATCCTCTTTGACAAGCGCCTGCCCTACCCGGTCTATGTCGCCCAGAAGCCGCGCGACCTCCCCGGCCATGCCAAGCAATACTCGCCCATTCTCTACCCCTCGGGCGGCTCGTGGGGCGGCTGTGAAGATCCGCGTATGGTATGTATCGAGGGCCGCGTCTATATCACTTTCAATATGTTTGACGGCTGGGATTACATCCGCGTTGCATCAATCTCAATCAGCGAAGAGGATTTTCTCTCGGGACAATTCTGGAAATGGGACGGACCGCATATCCTCTCGCCGCCGCAGCAAATTCATAAAAACTGGGTCCTCTTCCCCGAGAAGATTAACGGGAAGTACGCCATTCTTCACAGCGTTGTGCCGAAGATAGAAATCGCGTACCGAGATGCGATGGAGGATATCGGCACTGCCGAGCCGTTTATTGAGAGCTGGGCGGGTCCTCGAGACGCTCTGCCGGCGCGCGAGGGCGGCTGGGACAGCTTCATCCGCGGTGCGGGTCCGCCGCCCGTGAGAACGCCCCGAGGCTGGCTCCTCCTCTATCACGCGATAGACGGGCACGACCCGGGCCGCTATAAGCTCGGCGCGATGCTCCTTGACCTTACTGACCCGACGAGGGTGCTCTACCGTTCTTCCTCCCCGATTCTCTCCCCCGACGAGGTATATGAAAATAACGGCAAGCCCGGCATCGTTTACGCCTGCGGTGCGGTTGTCCGCAATGGAACGCTCTTCGTCTACTACGGCGGCGCTGACAAGATTATCGCCGTTGCAACGACAAAACTGGACACCTTCCTTGACGCGCTCATTAAAGGCAGTCAGCCGTCGCTTGCAACAAGCGTCCCTGCCCAGACGCCATAACTTATGTTTGTCATCCGCCGAGAACCCCATAATCCGATACTCTCGCCTCGCCACGAGCACCCGTGGGAGACGCTCGCGACCTTTAATCCGTCGGTTATCCGCGACGGGAATGGATGGCGCTTGTACTATCGCGCGCTCGCGAGCCCTGCGGCGCTGGTCTCGCCGTATGCAGGCCAGTCAACCATCGGCGAAGCGTTTTCCGAAGACGGGGTGCATTTCGGCAACCGCCGCCAGGTGCTGATGCCCCAGGAACAGTGGGAGGCGTTCGGCTGCGAAGACCCGCGTGCAACCGTCTTTGAGGGCGTGACCTATCTCTCCTATACCGCGCTTGGCGGCTACCCCTTCAACAAAGACAACATCAAGGTCGGCATCGCTATCGCGAGGGATGGGAAGAATTTCACCGAACGGCACCTCGTCACGCCCTTCAACGCAAAAGCGTTTGCGCTCTTCCCCGATCGCGTTGAAGGCAAGGTCGCGGCGATGCTCTCGGTGCACACCGACGAGCCGCCAACCGAGGTGTGCCTCGTCTACGCGGATAGCGTTGAGGACTTCTGGTCGCCTTCCTTCTGGGAGAAATGGTATAGCGACTGGAAGTCGCACGCGCTCAAACTAAAACGGAGCGAAAATGATCAAGTGGAGGTCGGGAGTGTGCCGCTACTGACTCAGCACGGCTGGCTCATCTTCTATGCGTACATCGAGAATTATTTCAGCGCCCACGAGCGCGTATTTTCAGTTGAGGCCGCGCTGCTTGACCGCGATGACCCTTCAAGAATCATCAGTCGTACCGAGTCCATTATGGTCCCCGAGGAGATTTATGAGGAGTACGGCATCGTACCCAATATCGTCTTCCCTACTGCAGCAAGCATCGGCGAAGGCGGCCAGCTTGACCTGTGGTACGGTGCGGCCGACACCGTCTGCGCAAAGGCTTCAGTGAAGCTCCACGACCTGATGCGTGCCCTTGACCCGGAGCAGCCGGCGCGCACCTTCAATCGTGCGAGGGAAAATCCCATCCTCGCTCCAAGAGGCGGCGGCTTCGAGAGTCGGGGTGTCTTCAACCCCGCGGCAATTGACCTCAATGGTTCGGTCTATATTCTCTACCGCGCGATGGATGCGGCGAACACCTCAACTATCGGGCTCGCGATCTCAAAAGACGCGACAACAATTGACGAGCGCCTGGACAATCCTATCTATGTCCCGCGGGCTGACTTTGAGCAGAAGAAAGGGAGCCCGACAGGAAACTCTGGTTGCGAAGACCCGCGCATCGTGCGTATTGTTGATATGCTCCACCTCACCTACACGGCCTATGACGGCGTCCACTCCCCCGCCGGCGCAATTTCATCAATCAGCGTTGACGATTTCCTCGCGCGGCGATGGGAGATGTGGAGCGCACCATTCCTCCTTACCCCCGACAATGTGGACGACAAAGACCTGGCGCTCCTGTCCGAAAAAGTTGACGGGAATTATCTGCTCTACCACCGCGTGAGCGGCCAAATCTGCGCCGATCTCCTCCCCGACCTCGCTTCAGGCAAACGAGTCAGTCGCTGCATTGAGGTTCTGGGTCCCCGGCGAGGTATGTGGGACAGCGAGAAGGTCGGGAGCGCGGCGCCAGCTATCAAGGTGGGTGACAAGTGGCTGATGATTTATCATGGTGTCTCACGGCACGCGACCTATCGCCTCGGCGCCGCGCTCTTGGACGCCTCCGGCACGGGCGTCCTCGCACGCACCGCCGACCCCATCTTTGAACCGCTTGAGCGGTATGAAAAGGAGGGTGAAGTCGCGAATGTCGTCTTTTCGTGCGGAGCGGTTGTGCGCGGCGATACCGTGTTTCTCTACTACGGCGGCGCGGACAGAGTCATCGGGGTCGCGAGCGCATCGCTCGCGCATATGCTGGACGCACTTTCATGAAGCGGATGAGAACATACGCCGAGAAGAACGTGTCGGAACGCGACGGCGTGAGACCCAGCAAATTTCTAGCAAGAAATTATGCGTGTTCTTCGAGGTGTATGTTTGAATGAACAACTGCTATGAAAAAACTTATCATTTTTGACCTTGATGGTACGCTCGCAGAGAGCAAACAGCCCCTCTCCCATGAGATGGCGCTTGCGCTGTCAAAGCTCCTTGTAGTGACGAAGGTCGGGGTTATCTCGGGCGGCGCGCTCTCGCAGTTCTTGAAACAGGTCGTCTCTCAGCTCCCGGTGGATACGAAGCTTGCTCATCTCTACCTCCTGCCGATCTCGGGCGCGGCGCTCTATGAATTCAGAAATGATAATTGGAAGAAGATATACGAAGAACGTCTTTCAGAAAGAGAAAAGGACACCATTGAGGCGGCGATGCGGGAGGCGGCAGGAGAGACTGGCACCATTGATTTCGCGGAGAGCGTCTATGGAGAACGCATTGAATATCGCGGTGGACAGGTGACCCTCTCTGCGCTAGGACAGCAAGCACCTATCGAGCTCAAAAAGAAATGGGACCCGGATCACGCGAAGCGCAAAGTACTTCAGGCGAATATTGCAATGCGGCTACCAGCGTTCTCGGTCGGCATCGGCGGCGTGACAAGCATTGATGTTACAAAGCGCGGAGTTGATAAGGCCTACGGCGTCCGCAAGCTCTGCGAGCGCACGAATATCCAGGAGTCCGAGGCGCTCTATATCGGCGACGAGCTTGAAAGCGGCGGGAATGACGAGGCAGTGTACAAGACGCGGGTCGCGACCTGTGTAGTGGCCGACCCGTCCGACACCCTTCGTACGATTAAAACTATTCTCAGTGCCGCATAAGGCGCACGAGACGGATGGTCTCAAACGAATGGCGGCCATTGAACGCATGGAAGATGGGCGAGAGTTTCTCGCCCGTCGCGCCCGCGAGCGCCTCGTGTATCTCGTCCACAATATCAATCGGTACAAGATGCGCGAAGTCTGTGCGGGTGAGCTTCCCTACTTCGGCAAGCTCTTCCAGATGCTTCACGATGGTGGAGGCAACAAGTCCTCGCGCCTTTATAGCTTCCTTCAAGCTCTTGGAGTCCCGCACCGTCTGCAGAGTCTCTGCTAATCTGCCAGGCAACCCAGGTTCGCGATGCCTATCGCCTTGAGCGTATTGGGTAAGCGTGGGGTCAAGCCATGCGCCGCCCATCGCTTTGACGAATTTCTTCTGCATGTCGACTACCTCGTCCGAGGGCATCTGGGCGAACGCGTCCCGCGCCGCTTCTGAAGCGGCGCGAAAATCCTTGTCTTTCTCCAGAATCTCCGGATGCACCTCAAGCGCCCGCTGGTTCAGACCCGTGAGATATACCCCGCTCAAGCGGCGCACGCGCGAGAGCGCAACATATCCCTGCCCATATTCAAAGGCCTTGGAGAGGTCCATAATCGCCGCGTCCATGCTCATCCCCTGACTCTTGTGCACCGTCATCGCGTAGGCGAGCCGTAGTGGTATCTGCGATATGCTCGCCTTCACCTTCCCCTGCTCTTCAAGGTTCCAATCCATGGGTTCAATCGACATTTGGAGGCCTTCTTTCGTCTTTACAATCGGTAGCCCTTCCGAATCGAAACTCGTGATGGTTCCCAATGTTCCGTTGACAAACTTCCCTTGCATGGAATTTTTGGTGAACATAACCACCGCGCCTTCCTTCAGCTCAAGTGTCTCGGGCGAAAGACAGCCGCGCTTGAGTCCTTCCACAAGCGAATCTTTGCCTTTAGAAGTCATTCTGAACTTCGCAACCTTGCCCGGAAGCTTCGCGAGCTCATCCGCATTGATACGGTCAACATCCGCGTTATGCGAGAAAAGCTTCGGTGCGTCAACGGGGAGATCTCGAGAGTCGGTACGGCGCCGCAGTAACTCTTCATGGTGCATCGTCTCCACTTCACCCGAGCGTATCGCTGAGAGTACGCCGAGGAATTCTGTATCATCTTGCCGATACTGTTCCGTGAGATAGCAGGTAATGAGATTCAAATCGCGCCACGTCTTTGAGGTATAGGCGAACGCAATGTCGCGAGCGCGTGAGACTGGCGGGAGTTGGAAGAAGTCCCCCACGAGAATCACAGTCAGCCCGCCAAAGGGCAAATCCACACGCCGCACTTCGCGGCAGACCGCATCCGCCATCTCCAAGGTTGAGGCGGAGAGCATTGAGATTTCTTCTATAATGAGCACCTTCGCTTTCTGGATGCGCTTCGCGATGTGCTCCTTGCTCGCGATGCGATCAACATCGGCTCGAGAGAGCGATTCGTTGATACCAATCCCGCTCCACGAATGGAGCGTCATCCCCGCGACATGCGTCGCGGCGATACCGGTCGCCGCCGTCACCGAGGGTTCAATGCCCGAAGCGCGCAGCCACGCGATAAATTCATTTATCGTGTGCGTCTTGCCGCTCCCCGGCTCGCCGGTCAGGTATACATTTGCACCTGTCTTCAGTATCGTAAGCGCCTCGCCTTGCGTCATAGACGCGAATTATACCTCACCAGTATCAATATGGTATTTCTCGGCAAGCTCGCGCAACCTCTTTTCAAGAGAACGCTCTCCTTCAGCGTCAAATAGGTCATTGCTACCCTCAGGGCTACTCCCGATAATGTAATGATAGAGACGATACCGTTTTGCTTCTTCCGGATCCTTGAATTGGCCAGGGAACGAGTGCTGCAGCGCGACGACTTCTTCTAGCAAAGAGTGTTCTAGGTCGCTATACGCAACCCGAAGGATTGTGCGTGACAGGTCCATAATGGACTTACGCGCCGGGTCGGCCTCGTCCTGCCTCTGTAACGCAAGACCAGCCTCGAAGGAGGGGTTGCGCGGGGCCGATTCGCTCATACGTGCGGAGAGTATATCAGATTCCACCCCGCCATTACATCAGCCGCGATGAAGCCAATTCCAGATATTCCCGAAAACGTACCCGAGGATATAGCCGACGAGCGTGGCAATAAGGACGACCGTTACCGCCGCAGAAAGATCAAACGCCTGCACGACAGTCGGGGCGCTAACCATGTGCGCCCACATAGAGAAATTAACCAGCGCCTGCGCCCAGCCGAGCGCAACGAGAATAACCCAGACAAGATGCACTCCGCCAAAGAGTTTTCCGAGAGCGATACCGGTCTTAACAGGATTCATGTGTTGGTTCATACAGATTTTTTTGTTATGAGTACTGCATTCATAATACCCTCGTTTTAGGAGACTGTCTGGCGCAAAATGCACAACTAGCGGATTCCCGTATCACAAGAGATGTCTGCGGTGATGTATCCGACCGTTGGGACAACAGCATCTATGGGACTACAGCTTGGGAATACGGTACCGCCTCCTGCAGTAATCGTGTAGGAACCCGGCGGAAGAGAGAGGGTAAACACGCCAGTTGCGTCAGACTTTCCTGAGGCAACTATCGTGCTTGATCCTGCACGACGCACGACTATCGTTGTTGCATACCCTTTGTCTGCGCACTCTGGGTCGGGCGGGTCGCGCATCACTGGGCAAGTGGGCCCGAGCATGACTGTCCCGCGCACGCCGGAGACGGATGCTGGGACGCTCTCAGTGCGCTTCGCAACTTCAAATTGGAAGACGTAGTCGCCCTCGGGTATCGTGACTCCTGCTGTCGGCGAGGGGAAGACCTCCTTGAGCGTAATCATCTCCGCCTCGGTTGTTATCGGCTCGCCGAGCGTAAATTCCTGTGTCGCGGTGCCCAGTCCGCTCGAGAGACGAGCAGTGAGCTTCACCGTGCCAGCCCAGATACATTGCACGCCCGCAGGACACCGGCTGTCTTGAAGCACCGTAAGCGGAGTGATGCTCACGTCGAGTGCGCTGACTTGCTGTCCGATGGATGCCCTGAGTGCAGTCGGGCCGCTATCTGGGGGACATTCGCTGAACTCGCAGTTCGGCCCTGTGCGCCCAACATACGAGCCGTCGGAACAGAGCTTCGCGTCCATCGTGCATACTGTCCCGCCACCCCCTGGCGCTACTACGGTCCGCGTATTGGCCACCCATAGTCCGCCAAGCACAACGAGCACTCCCACGCCCATGAGCCAGTATTGTTTCATCTCGGAAGCATACCAGAATACAACGACCTGCGTTGACCTCTGTAACAAAAGCGCTTCTCGTACGACATACTATATAGGTTGCGCAGGGGCGTAACCTACTGTTCTTAAACGTTTCTAGCGTACCGTAAATAAACGCTGAACCTGGTAGTTACGCCGGCAGAGGAAACACCCTTATGGGGTGTTTGCCTTTTTATACTGCAATTTGTGTACAGACGCAGCAAGGACGGGCTTGAGAGTTATACTGGAGAGGATGGGAACAGTTGATTTGAAAAAGGGGTTGGCGAAGGTAGTGCGGGGGGAGGTGAGTGATGACGCGGCGACGCTCGCGAAGCTCTCGCATGACACATCGCTCTTTATGCGGATACCCACGCTTGTCGTGTATCCGAAAGACGCGAAGGATGTGAGTGCGGTTGTGAAGGAGGTTGGGCGCGCTTGCGCGGCGGGCGCGAATGTTTCGCTTGCGGCGCGCGCCGCAGGCACCGACATGTCGGGCGGTCCCCTGACTACGGGAGTTGTAGTCTCCTTCACCGAGCATATGAACAAGGTCTTAGAGGTCGGTACCGGCTATGCGGTGACAGAACCGGGCGTATTTTATAGGGATTTTGAGAGGGAGACGCTGAAAAAGGGTTTGATACTTCCCTCCTACCCCGCCAGCCGCGAAATAGCGGCGATGGGCGGCATCGTCTCTAATAATTCTGGCGGAGAGCGCACGCTGAAATACGGCAAGACTGAAAAGTATGTAGAAGAAGTTGATGTCGTCCTCTCTGACGGCTCACAAGCGACCTTCAAATCGCTCGTACCCGAAGAACTGGAGGAGAAGAAGAAACTCCAGACGCTTGAAGGAGAGATTTATCGCACGATGGATGCGCTCCTTGTGAAGAATGCCGCGCTGATTGAGGCGAAACGGCCGAAGGTGTCTAAGAATTCTGCCGGCTACGCGCTCTGGAGTATTCGCGACCACCGTACCGGTTCATTCAACCTCGCGAAGCTTATCTGCGGCTCGCAAGGAACGCTCGCGCTCTGGACGAAAGCGAAGCTCTCGCTTGTGAAGCCGAAGGAGCACCGCGCGATGCTCGTCATATTCCTCTCCGACCTCAACATTCTCGCCGAGATAGTGGATCGCGTCCTGCCCCAGAACCCCGAATCATTTGAGAGCTTCGACGACCATACCTTCAGGCTCGCCGTGAAGCTCATCCCCGGGATGCTCGCTCAGATGGGATTCATTAAAGCGGCAAAGCTTGGTATCGATTTCATCCCCGAAGCGCTCATGGTTGCCACCGGCGGCGTCCCCAAATTACTCCTGATGATTGAATTTGCCGAGGATACGATAGAAGAGGCGGATAGGAAGGCGCTCGCGACCCAAGCGGCACTCGCTGATCTGAACCTACAAACGAAAATTGAGAAAAATGAAGAAGAATCCGAGAAATATTGGATTGTTCGCCGCGAAAGCTTCAATCTCCTGCGTAAGAATGTGCATGGCCTCCACACCGCACCCTTCATAGACGACTTCGTCGTACCGCCCGCTTGTTACGCAGAATTCCTCCCGAAGTTAAACGCGCTTCTCGCTGAATATTCATCGCATTTTATCTACACGGTCGCAGGCCACATCGGGGACGGCAACTTCCACATCATTCCGCTTATGGATCTCTCCAAGGAGGAGAACCGGCAAGTCATCCTGGACCTCGCCCCCAAGGTCTACGACCTCGTTATCAAAGAGGGCGGCACGACCACCGGCGAACATAATGACGGCATTATCCGCACACCGTACCTCACGATGCTATTTGGCCCAGAGATGGTGGCACTCTTTGAAGCGACGAAGAAAGTATTTGATCCGCAGAATATTCTTAACCCCGGTAAGAAAGTGGGCGGCACCTTTGAAGACATTAAGCGCGACTTGATAAAAACGACATTATAATTATAAAAGATGAGAGCGCCTCCCCGAGGCGCTCTTGTCGTAGAACTAGAGGAACTAGAAATTCATGCGGCCGAGCACGCGCAATTCGCTAATCACGCGCTCTCTCCCGCGAAATGACGGTGCCGACAAGTGCACGTAGTGCCGACCGTCATTGCGAGTGTGAAGCACTGGAAATTTCGGCAACTGCATCATCATCGCGAGGACCCGGTTGGTCTCGACAAGCGCTTCGCGGACGAAGACGTGATCATCTTCGCTCGTACCCGAGTGCTCGCAGTTGTCGCAGGCATCGGATCGCTGAGTGCAGTCGTTACATCCTGTCGACTTGGCGACGATGTCCTGCCTGATTGCAGAATACCCGACGAGTTCAACCGGATCCGGCGACTCGTCAGCGTCGGAACGGCGTATGGGTAAAGGTACCCCCGCCCATACGAGAATGCTTCTCCTTGCTTTGGTTTCAGCCTCCTGCGCCGCACTTAGTGCGGTTACCCCCGTCTTTTTCATTGGCTTTCCTCTTTTGTGGGACTGTATTATAAGGAGCAAATTGTCCATCGAGAGTCTCTTGCCGAAGCATTTGACATTCGATAAATGTATCCTACAACATTTCTTTAAGGATAGCAAGCGTTATCAACAGTCCGCGTACATTGCCGCCTGCGGGATTGTCTTGTATCTTTCGTCGTATGAAACGCGCCTTCGCCATTATCATCGTTGTTCTTCTTGCCATCGGGATGATTGCCACTCTGTTCCCCGCCTTTGGGTCCTTCTAGTGAGCTACGGCGCGGCGAGATAGACGCTCGCGGCCTGGCTATCGGCAGGCAATTGTACCGACCCTGCGAGCGAAGCGCCCGTGAGCATCGCTCCGATAATAGTGAGGAGCATGAATGCACCGCCGACGATGACACTCGGATGATACACCTTATTGCGCATAAAAAGAGCTGTCATAAACGGGATTGAGACGATGAGGAAAAGGATTGAGAGAACGGCGAGAAGCGTAGAGAGCGGGGACGCAAGCAGAGCGGCAAACCATCCGCTCTTCGCAGGGACAGCGCTCGCCGTTGACACCGTCTCACTGCCAAGCACCTGTGTCGGTGTAATCGTCGCTATTGCCACCGGCGAGGGTTCTGCGACTGCAACAGGAGCGGGAGCGGGAGCAGTCACGGGCACGGCAGGCTTCGCGAAGAACTCAACAACAAAGACTGTTTCCCTCCCTCCGTACACCCCATGTGCCGTGCCGAATCCCACTTCGGTGTACTCTCGCTTGATGATATTTGCGCGGTGAGTCGGGGAGGCCATCCACGCCGCCTCCACAGCCTCGGAGTCGGTGAAATTGACTGCGAGATTCTGGCCTGCATAACTGTAGCGGTACCCAGCCCGATTGAGCCAGTACCACGGCAACTTCCCATCGGGCGAAACGTGAGAGAAGTACCCCTTGCTTGCCATATCCTCTGCGGCCGCCTGTGCCGCTCTGCTTAGAATCGCGTTCTGGGTAACTCCCGGGAGACCGTGAGCACTACGGTCTTTGTTGGTGAGCGCGACGAGCGCGCCCGGCAGGACTGACGCGAGAAAATCGGTCTTGAGGAACACAAACTTCGTCTGTACCAGATATCCCGTCTCAAAGACGATGACCGCGAGGACGAGTACCGCGACCGACGTCGCGCTGAAGATGTGCGGGCGGTGATTATTGCGCGGATGGGGGAAGAGATAATCCAGGAGGTGGTGCATACAGCGGATAACGAAATTGTTCCTTCGTCTATCCCTGTTGTCAAGGACTCTGCGCACTATCCCCACCCCATTGCGTTATTGGCATATTTCTGTCATATTAATGGTAACTCGCAGAGTATTCGAGCTTCGCTCGGTCTTGATTGGCCGCAAGTGTTCAGTTTCGGCGAGGTTATTTAGTTAAGTCCAATATACATGGATCAGCCAGCAGGTGCAGTGCAGGGGAATAAGCTCTACGTGGGAGGTATTCCCTACCGCTCGACAGAAGACGATCTTAAGAAGGCCTTCGGTGAGGCTGGAAGCGTCGTGTCTGCGAGCATTATCAGTGACCGTATGACGGGCCGCTCACGCGGTTTCGGCTTCGTTGAAATGGCTTCCGAGGCGGAAGCACAGGCGGCGATTGACCGTTGGGACGGCAAGGAGATGGACGGGCGCACGCTCTCCGTATCCTTCGCCCGCCCGCAGGGCGATCGTCCTCCTCGCCGTGAAGGCGGTTTCGGGGGCGGTGACCGAGGCGGTTACGGCGGTGGCCAGGGTGGCTACGGTCGAGGCGGATACTAATCCTCCGTTTGAAACACAGACGCCCGCGCTTCGCGCGGGCGTCTGTGTTTGTGATAGCGTGTTCGTATGACGCGCGATGAGAAGTGGCTATTGGAAGAGAAATATGACGGCCAAGAGACTAGAGAATATGCCGTGGACAAGAAGCGGCTCGCCAAAGGCGAGCCGCTGGCCTATGTCATCGGCTGGCAGCCGTTTCTCGGCCTCACCATCTACCTTGACTCCAAGCCGCTTATTCCCCGCCCCGAGACCGAGTGGTGGATGACGGAATTGCTGGCCGCTATGAGCAAACGGTCTGGCCGACCGAAGGGAGGAGATCCGAGGACCTTTGCGAGGAGTGGCCAGCAATTCCGATTCCTCGATTTGTGTGCTGGAAGCGGCGCCATCGGTTGTGCTGCGCTAGAGAAACTCCCCGGTGCTCGCATCTACTTCGGCGAGATTGACCCCACGCATGAGAAGACTATTCTGAAGAATATCCGCGAGAATCATCTGGATGAGTCACGCGCCGAGGTGCGTATTGGCGATTTGTTTGAGCCGTTTGAGAACATGACATTTGATGTTATCGCGGTGAATCCGCCCTATGTCCCTGCCGACCGCGCACTCCCCGCGAGCGTCGTCCACCACGAGCCGTCTCTCGCGCTTACTGCGGGCGAGGACGGTCTCAGCGTCATCCGTCGCATCGCGGCAATGCTCCCGAGACACTTCGCCAGAAACGGCGTGGCGTGGATTGAGTGCGACAGCGCGCACGCGGCTGCCGCGTGCGCGCTGTTCAGGGATCAAGGTCTCACCGCCGAGATACGCAACGACCAGTACGGTAAGCCGCGCATTATTGTTGTATCATTCCCTCAATGACCGATCAGCCGCTCCAGCCGTTCGCCCTGCCGACGGCCGCACTCCTGCCCTATCTGCCAAGCGGATTCTCGGCGGGTATGGTAGTGACCTGGTTGCTCTACGCTGTATTCGCCTTCTGGGCAATTTACACGCTCGTCGCCATCTACCACTGGCTTAAATATTCTCACGCATCGTGGGTCGCCTATCCGGCGATTGCCGCGCACCTCTTCGTATCGTTCGCGATTGGTACCTACGCGCTCTTCGGTACCCGCATCATATGAAAGAATTTGAACTTGAGCCGGGCGAACATGTGGTGATGCAGGTCCGGAAGCACTGGTTTCTCTTTCTTACCGGACTCCTACCCTACGCCATCCTGGCGGTTCTCCCCTTCGCGCTCCCCAAGTTACTTATGCTCGCGCCGCCGCTCGCGCTCTATGCGATAGCTTTTGACTTCACTACGCCGCTCGCCCGTGCACTACTCGGTGTCTGGCTCCTTATCGTGTGGACGAGCGCCTGGGGCGCCTTCACCCGCTATTTCCTCAATGTTTGGATACTCACGAGTCAGCGTATAGCCACCATAAAACAGCGCCGCTTCTTCGTGCGCGAAGTATCAAGTCTTCTTCTCACGCGCGTCCAAGACGTTACGAGCAATGTGAGCGGGGTACTGTCCTCCCTACTCGGCATCGGCGATATCAAGGTCCAGAGTGCGGGTGCAGAGGTGGAATTCACTATGCGCGGTATCCCGCGGCCCGAACAAATGCGCAACCTTATCATCAAATATATTCCCGAGGAAGACGCTGAACCTCCCGGTGTATAGAAATAGACAAAGCCCCAGTATCGGGGCCTTGAGATGATCACCTCCCTTCTTAGATTTCGTTTGCTTTCCAGATGAGCTCGTAGGGTTTTTCGCGGTCGTCTTCGTCAGCGCTGATCCGATAGAGCCGTATCGGAAAAGAGGCGTTGTTGAGCACGACCAGACGGAATGTCCCGTCGAACATCACGAAAGCCTCCATGCAGACATACTCAGACCCTTTCCGCGGACTGCAGATCTTCTTGCCCGCGAAGGTACCGAGCTTGTACACCCACGCGACGTTATGCGGCATCAGCGATCTGTTCGGCTGCGTTTCCTGTGCCCAGGCGTTGGAGCTGGATACCATACATGCGGCCGCGCACACGAACAAGAGCATCCCGCGCAGGAGCCGCCGGAGCGGCTTCATGTCGGGCAAATTGAACCGGAACCAGTAATACCTCAGTAAGGTCTTGGTCATCATTTCCCCCGAAATGTGATCCTGCGTTTTGTTCTACCCATATCAATACTGCCCCCTGTAGGATGTTTGTCAATCTGTTATACACCTAGTGTGGTCCGTGATAAAATCACTCTATGTCCGAGCCCCTTTCATCTGATTCCTACAAGGGCGTGCGCGATTTCTATCCGAAGGACTGGGCGCGCTTGAGTGCAATCTTCGGCACACTGCGAAAGACGCTCGCGCTCTGGGGCTACGAGGAGTACAACGCTTCCCCGCTTGAACGCGCCGAGCTCTATGAGGCGAAGACCTCTGAAGAAATTGTAAACGAGCAGACTTACACCTTCACGGACCGCGGCGATCGCAAAGTGACCCTACGCCCCGAGATGACTCCCACGCTCGCACGCATGGTGGCCGCCAAACGCCGCGAACTCGCTACGCCCCTGCGCTGGTTCTCGATTCCGAATGTCTTCCGTTACGAACGGCCGCAGAAGGGCCGTCTGCGCGAGCATTACCAGCTCAATGTGGACCTTATCGGCGTCGCGTCAGAGGACGCGGATATTGAGATACTCCGAGTCGCTTCCGAACTCCTTAAGGCGTTTGGCGCCAAGGAGAGCGACTTCATCATCCGTGTGAATTCGCGCGCGCTCCTCACCGCGGCCTGCAAAGCCGCGGGACTGCAGGCCGACGCGACGCGCGCCTATCTGCGTCTCTTGGATAAGAAATCTAAGATGACGTCGGAAACCTTTGAGGCGGCGCGAGACAGCATTACGGCGAAGGACCCGCTTACGCTTGTTGACACTAAGGAAATGACAGCCTTGGTCGCTACCCTTCAGAAACTCGGTGTGACGAACGTCGTCTTTGACCCGACGCTCACCCGCGGGTTTGATTACTACACGGGTGTTGTGTTTGAGATATTTGATACGAATCCGGCGAACCCGCGCTCACTCTTCGGCGGCGGCCGCTTTGATAAGCTCGTTTCCCTCTTCGGCGGCGATACTATCCCCGCAGTTGGCTTCGGTATGGGGGATGTGACCCTTGCCGACTTTCTTGAAGCGCACGGACTTATGCCAAAGGATGACGGGAGGGCGCCCCAGCTCTACCTCGGCACGCCATCATTAAGCGACATCCCCGCCGCACAAGCATTTGCCGATGTGCTCCGCAAAGAGGGCGGACGCGTGTTTGTGAACTTGACCTCTAAGTCGCTTGGCGACCAGATTAAGGACGCGGTGAAGCGTGGTATCCCGCTCTTCATCGCGTACGGGAAAGACGAGGTCGCGAACCAAACCGTGCGGATGAAGATTCTCGCGAGTGGCGAGGAAGCAGGGCTACCCGTCTCTGAGCTCCCCGTTCGGCTACGCCCCGGCAGTTGAATATGCGTGCGATAACCTTTGATATTGAGTCTATCTCCGATTCCGTCGTGCGCGGCCATATTGATGTGAACGAGCAGGAACTCACGGTCGTCGCCATCCACGATTCAGAAACGAATACCTATTCCTCCTACTTCAAAGACGAGCTCTCCAAGCTCTGGCCAATACTCGAGCGTGCCGACATGCTTATCGGCTTCAACTCCGACACCTTTGATATTCCGCTTTTGAATCGCTACTACCCCGGCGACCTCTCACATCTGCGCTCGCTTGATCTCCTCGCCGAAGTGCAGAAGGTGCTCGGTCGGCGCGTTCGTCTCCAGTCGCTCGCCGAAGCGACGCTCGGGAAAGGGAAGGCGGGCGACGGAATGAAGGCGGGCGAGTGGTGGAGAGAGGGCAAGAAGGCCAAGGTGGCTGAATACTGTATTGAGGATGTGCGTCTTACCCGAGAGCTCTACGACTATGCGATGAAGCACGGGGTACTTAAATATAAAGACTTAAACACTATCCGCGATATCAAGCTCGACACCGCACATTGGGGTCATCAAGTGAATACGGCACCCGCGATGACCCACACGCTTCAGTTATGACCTCCCTTCCCCAGTTGAAATCCATCCATACCATTCCGATTGCGATTGTTCTCGGCGGGATTATCGTCGCACTCGCCGTCTATGTATCCCTGCCGAAGCAACCCTCGGCCAGCACCGGAGAGCCGACACTCGTACGGCATGTTGATTCAACCGACCACATCTTCGGGAACCCTGCGGCAAAGGTAATCATCGTTGAGTATTCCGATTTTGACTGCGAATATTGCAAGACTTTCAATGAGGTGATGCACCAGCTCATTGCAAACGAGGGCGCGAAGGGGCAGGTGGCATGGGTCTTCCGCCACTTCCCGCTCACTGAAATTCATCCGAATGCTCTCTCGCACGCAAAGGCCGCCGAATGCGCCGCAGAGGTCGCAGGAAATGACGCCTTCTGGAGGTTTGAGACCGAGCTCTTCGCGCGACAGCCGGTGGATACCTCGCTGTACGGCACAATCGCGAAAGCGGCGGGAGTCCCCTCCGATAATGCGTTTGCGACCTGCTATGCAAGCGAGTCGGCTTCAGCACCGCTGTTGGAACGCATCTGGAGAGACCGCCAGAACGCCCTTGATATCGGCGCAACAGGGACGCCCTATTCGCTTATTCTGGTGGCAGGCAAGCCGCCAGTCGTCTTAAACGGCTTCTACTCCTACGCCCAGATGAAAGAGCTCGTCGGCCAAGCGCTCGCGCAGTAGCGCGAGCCGGCGGACCGGAAAATGGTAGTAAGACTTGGCCTAGCGGCCCGGAGCGCGACCATTTTC
>CAYQJR010000002.1:0-37728 GCA_964418065.1 uncultured Candidatus Saccharibacteria bacterium
CACTTGCCGGCAATGATTGACTCTATCCACACTGCCAGGTATCGGCGCTTGCGGGAGCTGCTAATTGAAGCCCGCAAGGCCAAGCAGTGGTCGAAGCGTTAGCCTCCCCGAAAAACTGCCCGGAAGGGCGGTTTTTCATTTGACGAGGTGGGGAGGGCGGGGTAGAAAGAGAGTGGAAGAAGGACACGTACAAACCACACAATCAACCAGTAAGGGGGAATCATGGAGAAAATAGAGGTGATGGCCATCATCGGCATGGGGATTCTTGCCCTGCTGCTCGCAAGCATCATTCTCACTTGGCGGGCGCGGAGAGTGGTGTCGAGCCACTATGACTGGCTGGAGGTACTCAGCCATTACGAATGGAAAGAAGGATCCCAGATCCATCGCGAGATGTCCGAGCTCAAGAGCGCGAAGATCCCGAGCGGACTGGAGTATCTGGACCTTCCGCGACTTGAAGACGAAAGACTCGTCGAGAGCCAGCCCATACGGGTCAAGATACGAGGGTATTCGATCACGATTCGGCAATACCGGCTTACACCGGCAGGCACTCGCCGGAGGGTGAATCGAGAGAAGGATAGACATCGAGAGACCTCCGATGTCCCGCAACCCGCATAGGAACAAGGCCCGCTCCGGCGGGCCTTTTTTATCCGACAAATCCGTTGACAGGAGGTTAAGAATGAGGTAGAAAGAGAGCGGAAGAACTAATCGCAGTCAACCGACAGGAGGCCCTATGGTGAAGGAGAAACTGGAGCAGAAAAGCATTGCAGAGATGCAAGGGCGTCGGTTTGAGGAACGCTGCGAGAGCGCGCTTGCGATACTCCAGTTGCGCTGGGAGATGATTCAAATCATCTCCGAAGACTATTTGGAGCGCCGGCATGCGCAGATGCAGATGAGAGACGAGAGACTCGCGAAGCTGGAGGATGAGGGAACCCGCCGCGATATGACGGCCCTCATCAAGCATCTCGCCGCTCTTGATGCCGAGGACGATGAGCGCTTCTTCCAGAAAACCTGGGAAGATGGAAAGCAGTTCGTAAGGGAGGTGCTCGGCTCCGACGCGGTCGATTTCGCCCTGAAAGCGATGGAAAAAGAACGGAGCGGGAGCTGATTCGGCCAAAACTCGCAGGAGGTTCCGATGGTTGCAAGACTCAGGTGCAAGAAGGTACTCAGATTCAGTTACGGAAGATCATGGGTACTGGATGTGGTGGAGAAGCTTCCCGGCGGGAAGGTGCGGATCCACACAGCATTCAGCGGAGGTGTGGTGCTCCCGAGACGCGCGGTCCGCTTGACTGTGTTTAGGGGGCTTAGAGATTCGAGTTTCTCTGTCGTCGATTTCGGCAACCGTAAAAGAGGGCGGAAGCCGACTGTCGCCATCATTGCTGCCGGCGCGAAAGACCGCCTCCCCCAACTCTGATGCGCTTCCGCCGAGCATCCCAACTGAGCCGGACAACCGTCCGGCTCATTATTTTCATACACATTTGCGTTTTACCACTTACTGGACTAGGATTCTGGCAGCACCTTAAAGGAGAGCCTATGCCGATGAAAGCGATACACCAGCATCCGCTGGACGCAACAGAGATGGTTCGCGGCCGCCTCCTCGGAGCCGGGGAGAAGCTGCAGAAAGGCGATGTCTACACTGACTCCACGAGCAGGAAATGGCAGCCGGTGCCGGACCCGTTCATCGGGAGCACGGTGGATGAACACGGGCAGGGAAACCTGGTTCGTCCCGAACAATGACCGTCCACAACGCGAGCCGTTGGAGGACGGTTCCGCTTTTAATGTGCTATACATAATAATCAGAACCCAGCATCCTGCTCGGGCACACTCGTCGGGGGAACTATGTTGCTGCCGCAAGGGAATGACTATGTCTCGGGCGAAGTGTCGGTCTTTGACAGCCTCGTTCGTTTCGGCGAAGAGAAATCTTGCATCACTCTTCCTCATCATCTGCATGGTTTCCTCGTCGAATGCCTTCTCGAATATATGAAGGATACGGGCATTGTTCAGGAGGGATTTGCGCTCAACTTCCCTCTTGCGAGGATTGAAAAGCATGCTACGGGGAACCAGCGCCTTAAGAGAATGGGAGATGCTGCGCTGATTCTCGCCGGCCTGTTTCCGCAGAGGGCGCAACGGTTGAATGTCAGCGTGACGTATATCCGCGAGATGGGCGAGGGGGCGTATCTGAATCTCGCGGACAAGCTTCTGCGAGCGGGAAGTAAGGAACGCGCCCTGTTCTTTGGCGAGTTGGGAATACAGTTCCATCTTCTCGTCGAGGTTCTGAATGGAACGAGAGAACATCCGCAAACCGCTTGGGCTGTCTACCAGCAGTTTCGAATGAATATGAATTGAAGCAATAACGAAAGCCCCCGCCGGAGGAGGGGCTTTTTTGACTCCGCAAAGATTTTCAGGCATAGTAGGGAAATGGATGAAGAAGAAGTAAAAATTGAGCCAGAAGATCCGGAAGCCGCAGAGGGCTTTGAGGCAAAGGTTGCCAAGATGCGCGAGGAACTTTCGGTGTGCCGTAAGGAAAAGCAGGAATATATGGACGGCTGGCAGAGGGCCAAGGCCGATTATGTGAATCTGCTTAAGAGAACCGGCGAGGACGCGAAGGTCTCGGAGCTGAGGGGCAAGGTGGGTGCGGTAGAGACACTTCTCCCCGCCTTTGACGCTCTAGAGCGTGCCAAGGAGCACGGTGAGATACCGGAGGGGTTTCTCGCTATTGCGAAGCAGCTGGAGAGCGCCTTCGCGTCACTTGGGTTGGAGGAGCTCGGGAAGGTGGGGGAGAAGTTTAACCCCGCGCTCCACGAGGCGCTCGGGCAGGACAAAGTTGAATCAAAAGATGAAGATGATATAATTACCGCAATACTCGAGAAAGGGTGGCGAGTGGGCGACAGTGTTATCCGCCCTGCGAAGGTGCGTGTCGGGCATTTTACTTAACATAATGTAAATCTATTTCTTATGGCAAAAATCCTTGGTATTGACTTGGGCACCACCAACTCGGCGATGGCTATCGTCGAGGGCGGCGAGCCGCGCGTTCTGGAAAACGCCGAGGGTGCGCGCACGACCCCTTCTATAGTGGCAATAGGCAAGACAGGCGAACGCGTCGTTGGGACCCTCGCGAAGCGTCAGTCGGTGACCAACCCGCTCAACACCATCTTCCAGATTAAGCGCTTCATTGGCCACTCATATGATGAGCCGGAGGTGCAGAAGGATAAGGCCGTTGTCCCATTTGAAATGCGCAAGGCGGAGAAGGGCGGCATTGAGGTCAAGATGACCGAGAAGTGGTATCGCCCCGAAGAAATCTCCGCGATGATTCTCGGCAAGATGAAGGCAGATGCTGAGACGAAGCTGGGAGAGAAGATTACGCAGGCGGTTATCACCGTCCCCGCCTACTTCAACGACGACCAGAGAAGCGCGACCAAGGCAGCGGGGCAGATTGCCGGTCTTGAGGTGCTGCGCATCATCAACGAACCCACCGCCGCCGCGCTCGCGTACGGATTCAACAAGAAGAAGGATGAGAAGATTGCCGTGTTTGACTTCGGCGGGGGGACTTTTGATATCTCCGTGCTTGAAGTGGGTGGTGATGTCATAGAGGTGAAGAGCACCGACGGCGATGCACACCTGGGCGGCAAGGATATTGACCAGAAGATTATCAACTGGCTTGCGGACGAGTTTAAGAAGGAGAGCGGGATAGATGTGAGGAGCGACGCGCTTGCGCGCCAGCGCCTGGATGAAGCGGCGGAGAAGGCCAAGATAGAACTCTCAAGCGCGATGGAGACAGAAGTTAATATTCCGTTCCTCACCTCTGACGCCTCAGGCCCGCGCCACCTGCTTATTAAGATGAGCCGCGCTAAGCTAGAGGAGCTCTCCAGCGAGTTTATAGAGCGCGCGATGGCAATAACCAAGCGCGCGATGGAAGCATCGCCCTTCAAGCTCGCCGACATTCACGAAGTGATTCTTGTGGGCGGGCAGACGCGCATGCCGAAGCTCCAAGCCGAGGTGGAGAAATTCTTCGGCAAGAAGCCGAATATGACGGTAAATCCCGACGAGGTGGTCGCTATCGGTGCCGCCATCCAAGCGGGCATTCTGCAAGGCGATGTGAAGGATATCCTCCTCGTAGATGTTATCCCGCTCTCTCTCTCCATAGAGACGATGGGCGGGGTCGCGACCAAGCTCGTAGAGCGCAACACCGCGATACCGACGTCTCGCTCACAGACCTTCTCCACCGCCGCCGACAATCAGCCCTCGGTAGAGATTCACATCACACAAGGTGAGCGTGCGATGAGCACCGACAATAAATCGCTAGGAAAGTTTATGTTGGATGGCATCCCACCCGCGCCGCGCGGCATGCCGCAGGTGGAAGTCACCTTTGATATTGACGCGTCCGGCATTCTCACCGTAAAGGCGAAAGAGAAGACGACCAGTAAGGAGCAGTCAATCCGCATTGAGGGCTCTACTGGCCTCTCCAAGGAGGACATTACCAAGATGCAGGCAGACGCCGAGGCGCACGCCGCCGAAGACGAGAAGCGTAAGACACTGGTGGAGGCGCGCAACATCGCCGACCAAGCGGTGTATGCAGGCGAGAAAGCAATAAAGGAGCACGGCGAGAAGGCTGGAGCTGAAGTGGTCAAGGAAGTCCAGGATAAGATTGAAGCCTTGAAGACAGCCCGCGCGAGCGAAGACCCGAATACCATCAAGACGGCGACCGAAACGCTCTCGGGAGCGCTCTCCAAGATCGGCGAAGCGATGGCGAAGGCGGCGCAATCTCAAACTCCTCCAGCTTCTGGTGATGGCACTCCGCCCCCTGGCGACACCCCTCCCGCCACCGACGCAGAGTTCAAAGAAAAACCATAGCACTTGACATTTGGTATCTTGTTCGTATATAACTAATCCAGTTTGCTGTACACAAGCGGTATTCATTCAACTGATGGGAGATTCAGTCATGATCAAGTTATTGATTGCATTGGCGATTGTCGCGATGGGCGGGCTATGGATTCATCTAAACTCCCCCTTTGATTCGAACGGTTCGGAACCGATCAACACGGCCCGCGTGGCAGTGAACAAAGAGGCGCTGGAGAACTGCCGAGACCACAAACGTTGCCTTGGCGGGTTCGTCAAATGGAAAGATAGGGCGAGTATCGATCGCATCAGTTCCTGCAGGACATGTGCATCTGGCACATATCCGATCAGGAATCTTGTATCCGCCCCTGACGATAGGCTCAACCAGCTCGAATATGTCCGGCTACCGGGTGATCCTCTTTGGAAATCGACCGCGATGAATCATGCTCTGCAGTTCATTCCGGAGGAATCTCGGCAGTGAGCAAGACGGCGCGAGTGAATTCCCATTCATCTCGCGCCGTTGTAATTTTCCATACAAGAAGTTCATTAGCTTGACTTATACTCCGCCCGAGCATAGCTTCTAGGAGGAAGCTCCAACCACGCCACCCCTCATTCGGAGGTCATATGCAAGAGCTTAGCTCGGTTTTTCTGGACCACGAAGACTGGCCGGAATGGTTTACTCTTGACCTCATTCAGGGGCTCGACCCAACGGTTCTCCCACTGCCTCTCCCAGTCCCTCTCCTGATTCTCGGTATCGCTGAAGAACCGCTGAAGCGACTAGTCGTTGATTTGCAGAAATACAGCATGGTCGACGATTGCAAGAAGCGTCTCAAGGAATACGAAGTTGAGGCAGATTTTCTCCTCAATATCAACAAGCCCTGGGGTTTCGCGGGCGTGCTCAATCCATACCATCGGCAAGGTCGCACTGGAATAAGGGAGTACGCCATTCCGATTCCGCAGGTGGAAAAGGACGCCGGTGTCTGCACGACGTGTGACGGTGAGGGCTACGAGTGGGACCTCCAGTGGGACTGTCTGAATTGCAACAAGACAGGCCGAAGAACAGTGCACGACTGGGATGCAGTTGATTGCATTTCCGCGACGCTCTGCGTTCTGGGAACAATTCTGTGCATGCCAGACAAGAAGCTGGTCGCCAGAACCGAGGCGGCACGAAAACAGCTGCTCACGGTGCAAACGCATTTTGAAAGGGGTCGGGCCCTCATCGGGGCAACTCTTTCAGGACCGTTCAGCGACTACCTTCGCTCGCTCTCGGGTCAGGAATTGCCGGAAGTGAAGGCAGCGATGAGAAGTGTCTACCTACAGATGTTCCCGAGGTATGCACGATTCGGCGATTCCTCCTTCAAGGCTGATGTACACAGAAACGGCCAGCTCATCATTGATGTACCCGGAAATGCATGCGGTCTGGGTGTGGATGGCTTCAGCAACAACAGAACTTCAGGACCGCTGAAACTCCACGACCACAATGTCGATGGACACCACCAGCAGCTCACGCTCCTCTGCGGTCTTGCTGCGGTCAGCGGGATGGCCAGAAAGAGCCTGTACCCCGACGCATGCATGGCGTGAATAGGGAAACCGCGCCGCCCCGGTATATGGGCGGTTTCTTTTTGCATACAGAAAGTGGTGAGTGTATAATCGGGGAAACATGGCAAAGGATTATTACAACGTGCTCGGCGTAGACAGGAAGGCGACTCCGGACGACATTAAGAAAGCGTTTAGGAAGCTCGCGCATAAATTCCACCCTGACAAGGGCGGCACTGACGAGCAGAAGTTTAAGGAGATTACCGAGGCGTACTCGGTTCTCTCCGACGATAAGAAGCGGCGCGAGTATGACGCCTATGGTCAGGCATTCCCCGGAGGCGCTCCGAGAGGAGGACAGGGGGCGCAGGGCTTCGGTGGATTTGACTTCAGTCAGTTCCAGCAGGGCTTTGGAGGCGGCGGAGTTGACTTCGATTTCGGAGATATCTTCGGAGACGTATTCGGCGGCCGTCAGCAGGCCCGCACGCCGCGTGGCCGCGATATTTCCATTGACCTTGAGGTGTCGTTTAAGGACGCAGTCTTTGGGACGACCCGTACCGTCCTTCTCGGCAAGGTCTCTACCTGCGCGCAGTGCCGCGGGAGCGGCGCCAAGCCGGGCACCGAGCTGGATACTTGCAAGACCTGCAACGGCAGCGGCCGCGTCCACGAGACGCGTAATTCTATCCTCGGACAATTCACCTCGGTGCGCACCTGCAGCACCTGCGAGGGAAGCGGCAAGATACCCAAAGAGAAGTGCACTACATGTCGAGGTCACGGTGTCCTGCGTAAGGAAGAAGAGATTAAGATTAATGTTCCCGCGGGCATTGATAATGGCGAGATGATTCGCCTCCCGCAACAGGGAGAAGCGATTAAGACCGGTGTTGCCGGCGACCTCTACGTGAAGATTCATGTGAAGGCTCATCCGACCTTCCGCCGCGACGGCGCGAACCTCGTGATGAATCTGCCGGTGAAGCTCACCGACTCGCTCCTTGGCACCACGGTCTCTGTTGAAACGCTAGAAGGGAAGACTCTTGAGGTCAAGATTCCCGTGATGAAGCGTGCGGAGGAGCTCCTGCGCGTGGCAGGCAAGGGTATCCCAGGCGACGGCGGCCGCGGCGACCTCATCATCCGCCTTGAAGTCGCACTCCCGCACAAGCTCTCGGGTAAAGCGAGGAAATCCGTTGAGGAACTGCGGACCGAGGGACTCTAGCCGAGGTATACTACCCAGATGACCGACACGACCACTGAAGCAATTGCACAGGTGGGCACACTTGCAACGGAGTATTCGCTCACGGTCTGGAACTTCGCAGGCGATTTCCTTATCATCATCGTGCCTGTGCTCGTCTTCTTCGCCTTCGCGCGGTCAGAGGGGCGCGGCCCGTTTGTCGCCGTCTTGCTCGCATTCTACTCTGCCTACGCGCTCTATCTCACTTTCCCGTACGCCTCGTTCCTCCCGACCGCGCCGGCGCTTACCGCGCTCCTTGCACAAGCTGGCTTGTATTTCGCGCTTACAGTCGTGTTCTATCTCATCTTGCGCCGCATCGTTGTCTCCGACTTCCTCTACATCGGGATATTCGGGCTTATCATACTTTCGTTCCTTGCGACCGCGTTTCTTATCGCGCTTGCCTACCATGTCTTCCCGGTAGCGGCGGTATATAATTTCACCCCCGCGCTGGACGCGCTGTTTGCGGCCAAGGAATACTTCTGGTGGTGGTTCGCCGCGCCCGCTATCGGTCTCTTCTTCCTAGCCCGCTAGTGATATAGTTTCTCTATGACTCTGGCTGAAGACTTGAAGGCGCGCGGGCTGATTGAGCACTCATCCACCACTCCCGAGAAGATTCTCTCGGCTCCGAGAACCGCCTATTTGGGTGTTGACCCCACCGCCGATTCGCTCCATGTCGGCCATCTTGTCCCGCTTCTCCTGATGAAGCGGCTCGGCGACGCGGGCAACAAGCTCATCTTCCTCGTCGGCGGCGGGACGGGAATGATCGGCGACCCGAAGGAGGTGGGGGAGCGCCCGATGCTGGACGAGAAGACGGTGGCGAAGAATACCAAGGCTCTGAAAACGCAACTGAAGAAAATCCTCGGGAATGTATCGTTTAAGATGGTGGACAATGCGGACTGGCTCGGCGGGGTAAAGCTCCTTCCGTTTCTCCGCGATATCGGGAAGCACTTCACGATAAACGATTTAATCAAACGCGACATCATCAAGAAACGGTTGGATATGCCGGACGAGAGCATTTCATACACGGAGTTCAGCTATTCGCTCCTCCAGGGCTACGACTATCTCACCCTCTATGAGAAATACGCCTGCGATCTGCAGATAGGTGCCTCCGACCAGTGGACGAATATCCTCTCCGGTGTTGACCTCATCCACAAGAAACTCGGGAGGGATGCATACGCCTTCACCGCGTCCTTGGTCACCGATGCCTCCGGCAAGAAGTTCGGCAAGAGCGAAGGCAACGCGATATGGCTGGATCCGAAGAAAACCTCCCCCTTCCGCTTCTACCAATTCTGGATAAATCTCCCCGACACCGATGTTGAGAAATATCTCAAGATTTATACCTTCCTTTCGTTTACCGAGATGAATGTGCTGATGGAACTGCATAAGCAGAACCCCGGCGAGCGGCAGGCGCAGGAGACGCTCGCGCGGCTTGTCACCGAGATTGTGCACGGCCCAGCGTCCACAGCGCAGGCCGCAGCTGCCACCGACGCTCTCTTCGGTCAGACATCCTTCAACGCACTCTCCCGCGAGGCACTCGCGGTCGCACTCGCCGAGGCACCGAGCGCCACCCTCTCTAAGAAGGATGTTACCGACGGCTCATCGCTCGCCGAGGCGCTCGTAAATGGCGGCCTCGCTTCCTCAAAGAGCGACGCGCGCCGCCTCATCTCGGGGAAGGGAATCACCCTCTCGGGGCAGACAATCACGAACCCGGACCAAGCAATTCATCTGGGCGACCTTTCAAACGGCTATGCGCTCGTGCGTAAGGGTAAGCAGGGCGTCCTCATTCTCGTTTTGAAATAAGGGTAGAAATCGGCTATAGTTGCCATATTGCGTCGGTGGCGGAGTGGTCAATCGCAACAGGCTGTAAACCTGTCGGACATAGTCCTACGGAGGTTCGAATCCTCCCCGGCGCACATCTTTTTCGTGGTATCGTACAGCTATTATGACTGATAAGAAGCCTGTTCTTGTCTCCGGTATTAAGCCCACCGGCGACCTGCATATCGGCAACTACTTCGGCGCGATGCGCCAGCTCGTGGAGCTCTCTAAGTCAGGTAACTATCGGCCGTTTATATTCGTCGCCGACTATCACGCGCTCAACACAATGCAGAACGCAGGGGAGATGCGGCGGCGCACTCGCGAACTCGTGATGGCCTATCTCGCTGTCGGCCTTGACCCGAAGGAGGTGGTCCTCTTCAAGCAGTCGGATGTGCCCGCGCATACCGAACTCGCATGGATATTTGACACTATTACCACGATGCCATACCTGATGCGCGCACACGCCTTCAAGGATGCCGAGGCGAAGAACAAAGAAATTAGTGTGGGCACATTTAACTATCCGATGTTGATGGCGGCCGACATTCTTCTCTATGACGCGAAGGTCGTACCGGTAGGGCAGGACCAGAAACAGCACATTGAGATAGCGCGCGACACGGCAGAGAAATTCAACCGCACCTTCAAGACCGAGCTATTCACACTCCCCGAGGCGCACATTATGCCTGAAGTTGCGGTTGTCCCCGGTACCGACGGGCAGAAGATGAGCAAGAGTTACGGCAATGTCATCCCGCTCTTCGGGTCGCCCGATGAACTGAAGAAGGCAGTGATGGGCATCGTCACCGACTCCTCGGGCAATCGCCCCGAGAATGTGTATCGGATACACACACTCATCAAGGGAGAAGGTGAACTGAATCCGTTCTACGAGGAGCACAAGGGGAATTACAAAGCGCTGAAGGAGGCATTGATTGCCGATCTGGATACCTACCTCGCTCCCATGCGCACAAAGTATGAGGAGCTCAGGGAGAATCCCACCATTATTGATGAGGTGCTCGAGAGCGGGAAGCGCGAGGCCCGTGCAGTGAGCGAAGCGAAAATGGAGCAGGTACGCAAGGCAATTGGTGTAGCATAAGGTTATGGAGCGCACGCTTATCGGAGAATTGGGAGGTCATATCGGGGAAACGGTCACGATTAACGGCTGGGTGGATGTCCGCAGAGACCAAGGAAAGATGGTGTTCTTTGATTTCCGCGACAGGAGCGGCTTCGTACAGGGCGTCGTCTTACCCAAGAGTCCTGCCATGGAGACGGCGAAGGATGTTCGGAGCGAATACGTCGTGCGTGTTGAAGGAATAGTGAATAAGCGTCCTGAGAAGAACGCTCAAGCCGACCGACAGAACGGTGATATTGAGCTTGAGGTCACTGGCATTGAGGTACTTTCCAAGGCCGAGATACCGTTTGAGCTTGGTACCGAAATCAATATAGATACCTATCTTAATCACCAGCCCTACACCCTCCGCGGTCAAAAAGTCCGCAACATATTTAAAGTACAGGAAACTATCATTCAAGCATTTCGCGACGGTATGCGCGCACAGAGCTTTGTAGAGTTCCAAGCGCCCGCGCTTACCGGCGGCGACGCCGAGGGCGGGGCGGCCGCGTTTGAAGTTGATTACTACTACGACCAGAAGGCGTACCTTGCCACTTCTCCGCAGTTTTATAAACAGATTATGGTGGGAGTCTTTGAGCGCGCCTTCACCACGCCGAAGGTATTTCGCGGAGAGAAGCACAGCACCACCCGCCACCTGAGCGAGTACAGTTCTCTCGACTTTGAGATGGGGTTTATCAAAGACCATACTGACGTGATGGCTACACTTACGACGACTATGCGACTTATTGTTGAGCGTGTTGGAGTGCCGGTCGCACTGCCAGAAGAAATTCCCGTCCTTAAGCTCCGCGAAGTGCAGAAGATACTCGGCGTTGCCGAAGCGCCGGATCTTGAGCCCGAGCACGAGCGCGCTATATGCGCGTGGGCACTGAAGGAGAAGCGGAGCGATTTCGTCTTCGTGACACACTATCCGCTTTCAAAACGCCCTTTCTATACCTACGAAGACGAGGCTGACCCGGGATATACAAAGAGCTTTGATCTCTTGTTCCGGGGAATGGAGATTACCACCGGCGGTCAGCGCGTCCATAACTATGCCCAGCTTGTGGAGCGCATCAAAGGCAAGGGTCTTAATCCCGAGAAGTTCAGTTTCTACCTGGAGGCATTCAAGGTGGGCATGCCGCCGCATGGCGGCTCGGCTACAGGACTAGAAAGACTCACGGCGCGGCTCTTAGACCTCCAGAATGTAAAGGAGGCAACCCTCTTCCCGCGTGACCTGAACCGCATTGATACACTCCTCTCAACAGACGCTACTGACGCGAAAGATTAGTATGAAGATAACGCTCAAAAAGGGCGACTATAAGAGTGCACCGAAGAATTATGTGCGCATCAGCCTCACCGACAAGCCGAGAGGGATAAAGATATTTGTAAAAGAAGACGGAATACAGACGCTTGAGCTCGGAGTAGGAAAGTCCTCCGAGATGAATCTGCGCAGGTTCATTATCCTCTGCCGTGCCATAGTGAACACCGCCAAGGCGAATAAATGCAAGAAAATCGCAATTCAGTTTGACCGTACGCCAGAGCTCTTCAAGAATCTTCGCGGTGCCACTCCCGAACACATTTCTCAACTCGCGGCAGAGAACTTTGAGATGGCGAGCTTTGACTTCAATATGTTCAAGACAAAGCCGAAAGAAGGCTGGGACACCGTTGAAGAATTGCTTGCGTATACGCCTGACCTGAAGCTTGGCGACGCGGTGAAGAGAGGACAGGAGATAGGAAGGGCCGTCAACGCCTGCCGGACATTGGCGAACACACCTGGAGGCGATATGACCCCGAGCGTGCTCGCGAAGGCGGCGCGCGATGCGATTAAAGGGCTTCCCGTCAAAGTTACTGTGCTTGATAAAAGAGAAATGGAGAAGCTCGGCATGGGAGCGGTGCTTGGCGTGGCAAAGGGTTCATCTGAAGAGCCGAAATTCATAGTCCTTGAATACAAGGGCGGGGGAGAAAAGCCGATTGTTCTCGTAGGTAAGGGCGTCACCTTTGATAGCGGGGGGCTCAATCTGAAGCCTTCAAGCTCTATCTACGAAATGCATATGGACATGTCCGGGGGCGCCGCTGTTATTCATGCGGTTGCTCTTGCCGCACGGCTGAAGCTAAAGCAGTCGGTTATCGGACTCATTCCAGCTGTTGAAAATATGCCGGGCAATAACGCGCTCCGTCCCGGCGACATATTAAAATCTCTTTCAGGAAAAACTATAGAAGTGCTGGACACTGACGCCGAGGGGCGCCTTATCCTCGCCGATGCGCTCACGTATGCAAAGCGATTCAAGCCTGCGGTCGTTATTGATATCGCGACTTTGACCGGCGCAGTTATCTCCGCGCTCGGGCTCTACGCGAGCGGTCTTCTGACCCGCGACGACGCGCTCGCTGAAGCGCTTCTTCGTGATGGAGAGGCGTCGGGAGACTATGTCTGGCGCCTCCCGCTCTGGGACGAATACGAGCACCGGGTGAAGGGCACCTTCGCCGACCTGAAGAATGTGCCGGGTGGCAGTACGAGCCGCTACGGGGGCGCCACCGATGGAGGGATGTTCCTCTGGCAATTCGCAAAGGAGCTCGGCTGTCCCTGGGCGCATCTTGATATCGCTTCACGCATGACCTCGCCAGAGGGTGACGAGCTTGCAAGGGGCGCCGCCGGAACGCCGGTACGGCTTCTCCTGCGCTTCATAGAGACATGGAAACCATAGCCAAGAAAACTAAATTCTCTATAAAGACGAAGTCCTATCAGGGACCGCTTGAGGTGCTGCTTGACCTTATTGAGGCGAGGAAGCTCCTCGTGAACGAGTTTACGCTCTCTAATATTACGGAAGACTTTATCCAGCATGTTCGGGCGCAGACGACCTTCCCGGTGGAAGAGACGGCGAATTTCATCCAGATTGCGGCGACGCTCCTCTTGATCAAGTCGCGCTCGCTTATTCCCGACCTTGAGCTCTCCGACGAGGAGAACGCCGATGTGGAAGACTTGAAGCGCCGGCTATCTGCATATGAGAAAGTGCGCGAGGCCGCCCGAGAACTCTCCCGCGTCTTCGGAAAGAGGATGATGGTCCCGGTAGGAGAGCGTCCACCGGAAGTCGTATTCACTCCTGCGCGCGACCTCTCGGTAAACGCGCTTGCCGAAGCGATGGCGCAGGTGCTCGCCGCACGCGCGGCAGTTGAAGCATTGCCTACCGCAAGCATAAAGCCGCTCATAACTATTGAGGAGATGATGGACCGGCTCGCGAAGCGGGTACAAAGTGCGATGACGCTTTCCTTCAAGGATTTTGCGGCCGGCACGAAAGAGAAGATAGAAGTGATTGTTTCCTTCCTCGCCCTCCTTGAGCTTGTGAAGCAAGGTGCGGTCGCGACGGAACAATTTGATGAGTATGGCGATATCCGTATCAGCCACACCGCCCCCGCTACCATTCCGCGCTATGGATAACGTGGATGTAGTGCCCGAAAAGAGACCGAGGCGCGATTGGTGGAAGCGGGGGAGGGCATTTGACCTTTGGTCTATCCCGCATTTTCTCTACGGCATTTTGGCGGCGATGCTGCCGTGGCTTACCGACATATCCCTTTCTGCCGCGCTTGGGCTCACTATCGCGCTTGCGGTCCTGTGGGAGTGGTACGAGAAACTCATCGGGATTAAGGAAACCGCTTTGAATATCGCCGCGGACTTTGTTCTGCCGGTACTGGCCTTTACCTGCACTACGGCACTGTTCAACGCCTACCAGCTTGAATATGATGAACTTCTGGTTCTCGCGGGCGCCGTCTTGATCATCTACGCATACACCAACATTTCCGGCTGGCTTGCCTACCGCCGACGCAATCGCGCGTTCATGTATTAGCGTCCCCAAGGCAGGCCGTTGCCCGAGAGGGGAAGCGCGATTATACTGGGGAGAATGCTTACGCCTCCCGCCGCACTTCACGCACTCCTCTTCGCCTCCGGAGAGCCCCTTTCAAAGAAGCACCTCTTGAAGCTTTTGAGTATTAGGAGCGACGAACTTACGGTGGTGCTCCGGGCGCTCGCTGCCTCGCTCTCGGGGAGCGGTACGACCCTGGTTGAGACAGCGACCGAGGTGGAGCTCCGCACAGCCCCTGAAGCCGCTTCAATCGTAAAGAAACTCCGCGAAGCAGAGCTCTCACGCGACCTCGGGAAGGCAAGTCTAGAGACGCTTGCGGTCATTGCGTACCAGACAGGTGCAACGCGCGGCGAGATTGACTGGGTGCGCGGGGTCAATTCATCCGCCTCTCTTAGAACCCTCCTCTTGCGCGGACTGATTGAGGGAAGAGAAGACGAGCGCGACAAGCGCCGTATCCGCTACAGCGTCACGACTGAAGCTCTCGCGCATTTGGGTATCAGAAGCGCGGAGGAGCTTCCGCGCGCGGAGGAATTGCGAACTCATGCTGCGGTAATTATCGCCGAAGAGGAGACCGCGGCAACTGCGGAAGAGCCAGCATAGTATGGATTCTGCTGACCTTCAGAAACTCGCTTATCGTACCCGCTCTATGCGCGAGACCGGCTTCGCGCTTCTCTTCGCCTCCGGCCTCCTTGCGTTACCGCTCCTCATCTCAACGTTCGTGGCGAAGCCTGCTCTACCCGAGCCCGCTGCGGCGATGGAACCGACAGCTCCCGATGCATTTGCAGCCGTCCACCTTGAAGCAAAGGCGGCGATTGTCTATGACCTCGCAACAGGAGAAACCCTGTATGCGCACAACGCCGACGCCCAGCTCCCGCTCGCTTCGCTTACGAAGCTTCTCACCGTTTACGCCGCGCTCCGCGAACTCTCGCCGACCACACCGATTACGATTTCGCTCGCCGCGACGAAGCTTGAAGCGCCGCGGACCTTTAACGAGGGGCAGACCTTCTCGCTCGCTGACCTCGCTCGTCTCACACTCACGGCGTCGCTGAACGACGGCGCAGCCGCCATCATTGAAGCGGCGGCGGCACGCCAGAATCGCTCGCAAAACGAGACACTCGCCGCCGCCGCCGCCGCGCTTAATCTCTCCCAGACCTATGCGGTGAACGGCAGCGGGCTTGATATGAGCACGGAGGTTTCCGGCGGGTATGGTTCCGCCTACGACCTCGCGCGCCTTGCCGGCGCTCTCGTCGTTCTCTCTCCGGAGATTGCCGCCGCTACCACCCGGGCCTCCGCAGAGGCGGTGTCGGCGGGCGGTACCGCCTTCTCGGTAAAGAATACCGACCCGATGGTCGGCACTATTCCGCGCCTCCTGCTCTCAAAGACCGGTTACACTGATCTAGCGGGAGGCAATCTCGCAATCGTCTTTGACGCCGGTATCGGACATCCTATTGCCGTCGTTGTTCTCGGCTCGTCGCAGAAAGAGCGCTTCACCGATGGTGCGGCGCTCATCGCCGCAGCGCTTGCGCACTTCGCCGGCGTCGCTTCGCTATGATTACGAGCGACATCATTAAAGTATTTATTCCCGCAACAGCAGCATTCGTCATCGGCATCGCCTGCGCTCCCTTACTTACGCATTATCTCTACAAGCATCGCGTGTGGAAGAAGAAAGCGGGAAAGATATCCCTTGATGGTACGCCAGCCGTTGAGTTTGAAAAGATCCGGATGACGGTTCATACGGGTACCGAGACTTCAACGCCGCGCATGGGGGGCGTTCTGATCTGGGTCAGTGTCACGATAGTGACGCTCGGAACATGGTTGCTTGCACGGCTCGTCCCCGGACCTCTCTTTGAGAAACTTGATTTCCTCAGCCGCAGCCAAACGTGGATACCGCTGTTCTCTCTTCTTGCTGGCGCATTGATGGGGTTTGTAAATGACGTGCTTGATATTCATCCATCGGGCGAGAGAGGAGTGCGGTTGCGCACCCGCCTCCTTTTCGTCACGCTTATTTCAGGCTTCATCGGCTGGTGGTTCTACGCGAAACTTGGTGTGGATGCTATCGGCATACCGGGCGATGGAACATTCTTTCTCGGGTCGTTTATCGTTCCGCTCTTTATACTCATCACGCTTAGCCTCTACGCCGGCGGCGTTATTGACGGGATTGACGGGCTTGCCGGCGGCATCTTCGGCACTGCGTTTATGGCATACGCAGGCATCGCTTACTTCCAGAATCAAATCAATCTCGCGGCGTTTTCGGCGACGCTCGCAGGCGCGATACTCGCCTTTCTCTGGTTTAATATTCCGCCCGCACGCTTCTGGATGACCGAAACGGGAACGATGGGCCTCACCATGACGCTCGCGGTCATCGCCTTTATGACCGACACGCCGGGTAACGGTTACGGTATTGCCGCGCTTCCTATCATCGCCTTTCCGCTTGTCGTGACGGTCCTCTCAAATATCGTCCAGATCGGGTCAAAGCGTTTTTACGGGAGAAAAGTGTTTCGTATTGCGCCCTTGCACCACCACTTTGAGGCAATCGGCTGGCCCTCATACAAAGTGACGATGCGCTATTGGATTATCTCAATTATCTGCGCCATCGTCGGTATGACCGTTGCGCTCCTGCAGTAAGCCATGAAATTAGTTTCCGGCGATCGCATATTCCTGATGCTCGTGCTCTCAATCGCGCTTGCGGGTCTCGCCATATTTTCTTCAGCGACGCTCGGCCTTCTGGCGCGAGAGAACAGCTCTGTCTCTCAGGATATTCTGCTCCAGGCAGGACTCGGGCTCGGGCTCGGATTTCTCGCATTTCTTGCTGCGCGCGCAATCCCGCTCGCGTGGGTACGGCGTCTCGCGCCCTACCTCTACCTGCTCACCCTTATCTTCACCGCGCTCGTCTTTGTGCCCGGGATAGGCTTCCACGCCGGCGGCGCGACGCGCTGGATTGATCTCGGCTTCACGACCGTGCAGCCTGCGGAATTCTTGAAGACTGGTTTTATCCTCGCGCTTGCGAGCTGGCTCGCGCCGCGGGCGCAGAAGCTAAGCAATGTGAGGCGGGGTCTTATTCCCTTTATCGCTATTGTTGCCGTGCCGGCGGCTATCCTGCTTGCCCAGCCGAATACCTCAACAACGCTCCTCTTGATTGCAACAGGCGCGGTTATGTACTTCGCCGCAGGAGCGCCGTGGCGCGACTTCGGCATTCTCGCTGTGGGTGTGATTATCGCGTTTGGTATCCTCGTGCTTGCGCGCCCCTATGTGCTTGATCGTATTGAGACATTCTTAAATCCTCAGGAGAACTCGCTCACTACGGGCTATCAGATTCAGCAGTCGTTAATCGCCATCGGCTCCGGCGGCCTACTCGGGCGGGGTTTCGGACAAAGCGTGGGGAAATTCAATTACTTGCCGGAGCCCGATGGCGATTCTGTGTTCGCCGTCTTCGCAGAAGAAACTGGCTTTGTCGGAGCTTCTATTCTGCTTGCGCTCTTTGTCGCTCTTGCGGCGCGCGGCGTCGTGATAGCAGGGAACTCGCGCGATCTCTTCGGCGGTCTTGTCGCCCTCGGATTCTCTTTCATCATTATCCTGCAAGCATGCGTCAATATCGCCGCGATGCTCGGTATTATTCCACTCACCGGCCTGCCGCTGCCGTTTATCTCGCACGGAGGCACCGCGCTTCTCGCAACCCTTCTTATGTGCGGCTTCATCCTGAATGTCGCCGCGCACCAGAGAACCTAGGCGCGCTATACTTGATTCTATGACCATCGCGTTTACAGGAGGGGGAACGGGCGGGCACTTCTACCCGCTTATCGCTATCGCGGAGGCGGTGAACGATCTCGTTCGAGAGAAGCGCCTCGTCCCGCCCAAGCTCTACTACTTCGCGCCGGACTCCTTTGACCAGAAGGCGCTCTTTGAAAATGGACTTATCTTCATCTCCATACCGGCAGGGAAGCGGCGGCGCTATGCATCCTTCCAGAATTTCACCGACCTCTTTATTACACTGGCCGGGACGATGAAGGCGCTTTTTATGCTCTTCCGCCTCTATCCCGATGTTGTAGTGAGTAAGGGCGGTTACGGAAGCGTTCCGACCGTAATCGCGGCACGACTCCTGCGTATTCCGATCATCATCCACGAATCCGACGCGAAGCCCGGGCGGGCGAATCTGCTCGCCGCTCCGTGGGCAGAGAGAATTGCTATCTCCTTTGATAGTGCCGCTCAATACTTCCCCGAGAAGGTTCGCGATAAGATTGCGCGCACCGGAATCCCCATCCGCAAAGCGCTTGCGCACCTGGAAACGGAAGGGGCACAGCAATATCTCGGTTTGGAGAGAGAACTTCCCACCATCCTTATCCTAGGAGGTTCGCAGGGCGCCGCACGAATAAATGAAGTGGTGCTCTCATCTCTCACCAATCTCGTTGCTCTTGCCAATATCATCCACCAGACCGGACACGCGCACATCAAAAATGTTGAGGCTGTTGCGCAAGTGGTACTTGCAGGGTCGCCGCACGCATCTCGCTATCACCCCATCAACTACCTCTCCCAGACATCGCTCCAACGCACGGCGGGCGTGGCGACGCTTGTCGTCTCGCGCGCGGGTGCAAATTCCATCGCTGAAATAAGTCTGTGGAAGCGACCCGCGATTCTCATCCCGATTCCCGAGGTGATAAGCCACGACCAGCGCAGTAACGCCTACGCCTACGCGCGTACGGGAGCCGCTATCGTTCTTGAAGAGGAGAATCTCACTCCGCATCTTCTCGTTTCTGAAATACAGCGGGTCATCAATGACCCAGAACTTGAGAAGCGCATGAGCGCGTCCGCAGAAGGCTTCACCGACCCGGATGCCGCGCGCGTGCTTGCCGACGAAGTGCTCTCCATCGCGCTCACTCACGAATCATGAGTTCCATCGTCACGCGCATCGCGCCAAGTCCTACAGGGTATCTTCACTTCGGTCTCGCGCGCACCGCGCTTTTCAGCTATCTCTTCGCGCGCAAGACAGGCGGCACATTTGTCCTGCGCATTGAGGACACTGATGCCGCACGGAATTCGCCCGAATACGAGGCCGATATTATAGAAGAGCTCGAGTGGCTCGGGCTTACGGCCGATAAGCAGTTCCGCCAATCCGACCACAAAGCACGGCACGCCGAATGCCTGCGCATTCTGATAGAAAAAGACCTCGCGTATGAGAGCGAGGAGCCGGCAAAAGATGATTCCGGAAGAACGGTGAAGGTTGTTCGCCTGCGCAACCCGGGCACAGATGTGGTGTTCACCGATCTTATCCGCGGCGATATCCGCTTTGATACGACGGAGCTCGGTGACTTCGTCATCGCCCGTTCGATAGACGATCCGCTCTACCATCTTGCAGTTGTTGTGGATGATGCGGATGAGAATGTCACCCATATTATCCGCGGCGAAGATCATATCTCGAATACGCCGCGGCATATTCTCCTCCAGCACGCGCTGGGCTTCAAGACGCCTGCATACGCGCATATCCCTCTTATCCTCATGCCGGACAGGAGCAAAATGTCGAAGCGTAAACACGAGAGCTCGGTCAAGCACTACCGTGAGCAAGGGATACTGCCCGAAGCGCTTATCAATTATCTCGCGCTTCTCGGGTGGAATCCGGGAGGGGAGCAAGAATTTTATACGCTCGCCGAGCTTGTCGGGCTCTTCGACCTCTCGCGCGTGCAGAAAGGGGGCGCCATCTTCGACGAAGTGAAGCTCTTCTCCATCAATCAGCACTGGATGCGCAGACTCTCTGACGCTGAGTTCATTGCGCAAGGGAACTTTGGCTTGGATAGCGATACTCTCCGAAAAACTGTACCTCTTCTGAAAGAGCGGGCTCGTACCTTCGCCGAGGCGCGTGAGATGCTCTCGGGCGAGCTCTCCTGCCTCTTCAGCGAGCCCGCTCCAGACCGCGCGCTCCTCGTGATTAAGGAGCTCCCTAACCGCCCGGGAATGACCAAATCGGCCCTAGAAAGCCTCTTGGAGGCCATACAAGCCCTTCCCGAGGGTCTATCCGCAGAAGCGGTAAAGGAAGCCTTGATGCCGCTTGCAAACGCCGAGGAGGAAAGAGGGAAGGGAGGTCGTGGCGCGGTCCTCTGGCCGCTAAGGTACGCACTCTCCGGTGAAGAGCGGTCTCCTGACCCTTTCACGCTTATAGCGATTCTCGGGAGGGAAGCGGCGGCCGCGCGCGTACAGAGGGCAATTGGTATACTGGGGGAATGACGCGCATTGGACTTTCCCTCTGCCTACTCATCCTGTGCGTAGGGGTGCCTCTTGTCTCTGCCGACACGGTGTCGGATATTCAAGCGCAGATTGATACGAATAACCGCCAACTTGAGGCCTTAAGGGCGGAGATCGCCGCGTACCAGAAGCAACTTGATACTCTCGCAGTAGAGAAGAACACCCTCCAGTCAACAGTGAATTCCCTTGCGCTGTCGCAGAAACAGCTGGCCACGCAGATACAGGCGACGCAGAATAAAATATCTTCGGCAAACTTGAAGATACGGGAACTCTCCAATTCTATCGGGGACAAGGAGACCCTGATTGCCGCCGATCAGAATGCCATCGCCAAGGCACTGCGCATTATGGCGGAGGGCGAGCGCCAACCGCTCATCGCCCAGCTCATCTCCTCGCGCTCGCTCGGCGATGCATGGCAAGCGGCCGAATCAATGATTCAGTTCAACCGTGCGCTCGGTGAGGATGTTAAAGAACTGCAGACTGTGCGGACCGAGCTCGCAAGCGATCGCGATGATGTGACGGACGCGAAGGAAAAGCTCGTCTCGCTCCAGAGCGAACTTTCGCTGCAGAAGAAATCTACCGACCTCCAGAAAGCGGCTCAGCAGAAACTCCTAATCGATACGAAGAGCCAGGAGAGCGCGTACCAGAAGATTGTCGCGAGCAAGAAAGCCGAGCAGGCCGCGTTTGAGTCGGCGCTCTTTGAGCTTGAGTCACAGCTTAAGTATGTGCTGGACCCGAGCAGCATCCCTCCCGCAGGCAAGGGGGTGTTGCGCTGGCCGCTCACGAGTGTCTCTATCACGCAAGAATTCGGCAAGACGTCCTCATCGCAACGGCTCTATGTCTCCGGAACTCACAACGGGGTAGACTTCAAGGCACCCATCGGTACGCCGGTCTACGCGGCGCTCACCGGAACAGTGATGGCGACCAATCTCGGCGCGGTAGCTAACTGCCAGTACGGAAAGTGGGTGCTTATTAAACACCTGAACGGTCTTGCCACGCTCTATGCCCACCTCTCCGAAGTCAGCGTACAGCAGGGGAGTACCGTCACGACCGGTCAGGTCATCGGCTTCGCCGGAAATACCGGCTATGCCATCGGCCCGCACCTGCACTTCACGGTGTATATCGCTGAGGCAATCTCCTTCAAGAACTACACCTGCTGGAACAAGGCTGTCGTGAACATCCCCATCGCTCCGACAAACGCATATCTCAACCCGCTTTTGTATCTCTAGAGCGCCAGAGAAGAAGCGATGCGTAGGTGCGGTAAGGAGACCACTTCTCCGCTATGGCGAGTAGGGAAGTGCGCGGGGCGCCTTTAGGCAGGTTATAGATACTCTCTATCGCGCGAATAAGTCCGAGATCGCCCGCCGAGAATACATCGGCGCGCCCAAGCGTATTCATCATAAACATCTCTACCGACCATGGGCCGAGCCCCCATATCTGAATCAACTGCTCTGCAGCCTCTGTTTCTGGGATAGATTTCAGCGCAAGGAGTTTGAGCTTCTTATTCTTCACTGCAGTTGCAATCGCCTTAATCGTCTTCACCTTCGCGCCCGAGAGACCGGCGGCGCGCAGTCTCGTGGGTCGAGTCTTCAGAATCGCTTCTGGGGTTATCCGCTCTTCACAAACCCCCTTCACGCGGGCGAAGATGCTCCGCACGGCCGCAGTCCCGAGCTGCTGCGCGACAACAATGCGCACTAAGGACTGAAAAAGCGCCTGCTCGCCGCGCTTCTCGGGAAGCGTCTCGGGTAGGGAAGGATGATGCGCCCTTGTCGCTCTATAGAAGTGCGGGTCAACTCGCCTGAAATGCTTCAGCGCGTCCTTGGAGCGTGACATGCCCCAGATACTAGCACCCGCCTGAGCTCGTTGTATAATGCGCCTATGGCACTCGTATCGCTGCTGCGACTCCTGTTCTGGATTGGCATCCTCTTCCTCGCCCTGTCATTCTTCGGCATCTCAATTCAGTCCATTGTCAATTCTCCCATTGGCCAAGCGAATCTCACCTATCTCTCCGACCTCGTTGCGCCGGTAGCGCAGTTCATCACCGAGCTCTGGCTCTCTGCAACCGAGTGGGTTCGTCCGTAGCATCCTCATTTGTCTCATAATCCTCTATGGAAAGAATCCGAAGACATCTGGAAACAAGAAAAGCCTTTAATACAATGTCTCCTGAGCAGATTCGCTTGACCGAGAATAGAATAATGACCTTCGGTCTTGGCCCAGAGAACTTTGTAGAGAGCGAGGGCTATTCTGGGTATTCATTTGATGAAAAGAGAGAGAGGCCGCTGGTATCAAGGAAGCGTTGGCAACTCTAAATGATGTTGATTTGGAAGCACTGCTCGGCGAACTCCTTATGTACAAGACCTATCTCTCTTCTCAGGTTGGGAAATTGGCCGCGTTCGAGGGGAAGAAACCAACTCTCGAGAAAGATAATGTAGCTCACTTTGGCATTGCGCAAAGAGTTGGATTTCTTCAGAAAGCCATTGTTGAGGAGGAAAAGAAACGAAAGCTTGGGTTCTGGAAGGCTTTGTTATTGATGCCTAAAGCTCTGGAACGGACAAAAGAAATACGAAACGAGGTGGAGAGTGTGCGTCTAAGTAAAGAGATGGAGGATAAGGCGAGCCGGTTACTCGGAGATCAATACTTGGAAAATTCACTAGAAGCTGCGGATGATAATGATAAAAAATGAAAAGAACCCTCCTCAAGGGTCCTTCGTTAAGCACGATTTTCAGGAAGTGGTGAGCTCGGTGGTCTGAACTCGTGCTGTTCTGAACGGTCTTCTTGTGAAGCGTAGAAGTAGCGTGCCGGCGTGACTGTCCATAAGTTCACCGGCCCGAAGTAGAGTGCTGGCCAGATGTCCTTATTCACGGTATTCCTTTCTCAACAGGTCCACCTCCGATTCTAAACCCTCCACGCCCAACAGGGTAGATGTTGATAAACTATACTTTCTACGCTACCTTAAAGTTAAGGAAGCAATGATTTTGATTCTACCATTATTGATACTCGGAGCCATCATTGCGTGTTTTATGATTAACCTGTGGCTGGGTATTCTTGTGGTATGCGCAGCGGGTATTTGGCTAATCCTAGACTACTACCAACTTCTCTAGATCTAGGAAGGGAAGCTGCTACATCTTATGGCAAACAATGAAAAAACATCAAAGAAAATAACAAGGTTGGCTGCGAAGCTCATGACCGTAACCAAGAAAGATCAGTTCACTCTCAAAGAGATGAAAAGTGTAATAGCCTCAGCTTTTACGCAAGCTCCCGACAGAAGGAGGAAGAAGGCAAGAGCTTAAATAAGAAATCTCGGCTGACCGAGTTCCCGGCAGGGAAGAGAGGTTAAATCTTCGTTAACTCGAAGATATCTTTCCTCTTACGGAACTTGACGTCAAAGTACTCAAAAAAGCCTTTCTGGCCTAACAACACAGGATACGGGAGTTTATCGGCAAATATTACTGGCACATTAAACACTTCGTCGAATCCCCCGAACTTTGCCTGCAGTGTATATGCAAAACCTATGGAGTCTGGAACACCGCCCAGTCTTTGTCCAACACCTCGTAAATATACTTTTCGGCACGTATTAGAGGATATAAACAATTCCTTAGCAATCTCTGAATCTATGAGGGTAGCGTCGGTACCTGAATCAATTAGGCCAACCAAATCTATAGTGGTGGCGGGAGCAATGAACTTTACATCGAGAAAAGGCCTAGGACTGTCAATCGTTCCACCCTCTAAAAAGAGGGATTGGCTGGTATATGAATACACCTTTGGCTCCATCGGCCAATTATAAGACACTCTTAGAACGCGTACACCCTATCTGGGGAAAGTACTTTTGTATAAACAGCGTCCGTTTTACCTATCTGTTGTCGAAGAGAGGATAGATTGTCCGAAAGACCGAGTACCTTATTGTCTCTGGAGAGCGCAACCCATTTACCTTCGTTTTCCTTGCAGGAAACTTTCATAGACTGAATATTATAAATATATAGGACTGAAATACGAATGAGGTCCTAAATGGGGATAAGATGGAGTACTGGGCTCAATATACCAGCAAGCTCGTACCTTCTGTATTAGTGCGCAAAAGATATATTGTGCGTACTATAGCCACAGAGGTCCCCCACCGAGAGAGACTCCTAATAATTAGCAAGAGACATTCTTGATGATGTACTCGTATGCCTCGTCAATTGAATCCACGAGCGTGTACAGCTTCATATCTGCCTTATCAATAGCCGCGTACTTCTCATACAGCGTCTTTTCTATAAAACTCAGGAGCGGCTCCCAGTATCCCCGCCCGACAAGCACAATGGGCACAGCTCGCAGCTTCTTGGTCTGTACGAGCGTCACAATTTCAAAGAACTCGTCCAGAGTGCCAAATCCTCCTGGGAAGTAGACATACACCTCAGAGGCGTAGGTCAACATCACCTTGCGCACGAAGAAGTGATCAAAGACGAATTTCTCGGTGAGATAAGGATTGTAGTTCTGGGCTTCCGACAAGTTGATGTTGAGGCCGACTGATGCGCCGCCGGCATCAAATGCGCCCTTATTTGCCGCCTGCATGATACCGGCGCTACCGCCGGTGACAATGGCGAACCCTTTATGCGAGAGTCGGCGCGCGAGCTCTTCGGCACCCACATAGGAATCATCATGGAGCGTTGGGCGCGAACTGCCGAAGAAGCTGGCGGCAAGGCCGTAACGACGGATGACATCAAATCCCTCAATGAACTCCGACATTATCTTGAAAATGCGCCACGATTCTACCTTGCGAGGCTTACAGACAAGGAGCGGGCGGTCCTCGGGCTGGGTCCGTCCGCCTTCGTGAATGACTTTAGTGAGTTTCTCGGTAGATTCGTGGAGCACAGGGCGCGGTACATCGAGCGTAAGATTATCGTTCATAGCGATGATTCTATTCTAACAGACTAAAGTCCCTTGCAATTCACCGCCGGAGTATAACCGGCCGCCGCGGCGGCGGCGGCTGACGCGAACCACACTTTATTTGCAGCAGCTATCCTGTCCGCCCCGGCACAGTCCGGAAGATAATATTTCGTGCCATTCTTTGACGCCACAACTTGCCCTGCTTGCGGTGCGCCCGCCGAGTCGGCAAGCGGGAGTGCAGTGGGAGGCACTTCCAGCGCTATCTCACTCCCCTGCCCCATATCTTTCCCTGCGAGAAGCCCGAGCCCAAAGCTGGCTGAAGAAGCAGCCACAAGAATCAAAAGTATGGCGCCATCCCGCGGGATTCTAGCGAGCAGAGCTTTGCATTTCTTGCGGACTTCTGCTATAGTCATCAGGTAAAACTATACCACTATGGCATCAACCAAGGCCGGAGGCTCAGCTAAAAACCTTAATACTTCCAACCCGAAATATCTCGGAGTTAAGCTCGCCGACGGCGATGCTGCCCGCCCCGGCATGGTGATTGTGCGGCAGCGCGGCACCAAGATTGAGGCCGGAAAGAATGTCCGCGTCGGCCGCGACCACACGCTCTTCTCCATCGCCACCGGCACCGTCAACTTCCGCACCCGCCGCAAGACCAGCTTCACCGGCCGCATAATGCAAAAGAAAGTCGTTGACGTCGTCTAAGCACTCGGTTTCTCAAAGTGTTGCCAGTCTTTTCTATCTCCCCAGTCACCGCCCCATTTCCAGCCGTATGACTTGAAGACCCTGGCTATCTCGGCCGTGACTGTTCCTGGTTGAGCAGGGTCATAGCGGGCTCCCGCGGGCATGGTCGTCCCATCGCTAAGCACATATGGGTTCTGGAGAGGATTAATATCTATCGCTCGCCCGTAGGAGTGATTTGATAATCGGTTCGTATTGAAAATGATACGGTAGTTAAATGCCGAGGTGTTATTGTCCGCCATTGATGCGTCATCGTCCCAGCCATAGGCGGCAAGTGGAACCACCTGCTGGAGTGGAAACTGCATTTCAAACAATTTATTAAAAATTTCTTGCACCTCTCCCGCAACTTCGCTGTGCACGACTATCTGCCCTTCGCGCACTTCCCTGTCAAAAGAGAAGAAAGAAATAGCTACGAGCGTCAGGTTCTTCTTGATGTCTTCCGGAATCTCTTTCCCTGCGAGAGCCTCGTCAAGACTCATGGCGCTACTCCGCCTCAATCGTGATTGAGAACTTCCCGAATACTTCGCCGGCAGAGACCGGAACCGCGAATACCCCAAGCTCCTTAAATGGTCTCTCAATCCGAATGGCGCCTATGGGAAGGTCTATGTGCGCCTGCTCCTTGATCGCCTTCAGGATATCAAGCTCATCCACGGCGTCGTAGAGGTGGCCTTTTCCGTTCGCTTTCATCTTAATCACGATGCGCGCCTCGGCGAGCGTCGCGATATTCTGCGCCACAAGCGCAACATCAAGGAGAGAACGGTCCAGTGCCTGTCTGCGGCGCATCTGCGCCTCCCCGAGAGCGGCTGCAGTCGCCGGAACCGCGAGTTTCCTGGGGATAAGGAAGTTCAGTGCGTACCCATCGGCGGTCAGTACGGTATCGTGCGCGCGGCCGACATTCTTCACATCTCGGGTCAAAATAACCTTCATATCCAGCTAACGTACCTTATTACCTACCGGTAGTCAAAAACTTGATGGCGCGTGCCACTTGAGAGTCATTTCCTTCGGGAGTGCTTGCCTTCTCGTACGCGACGATAATATCCGGCGTAATGCCGCTATCCATAATCCAGTGCCCTGCGGGCGTGACCCACCGCGCGACCGTGACCTTCAGCGAGCCCTTGCCGAGATCAATCAGCGTTTGCACCGAACCCTTGCCGAAGGACTGCGTGCCGATAATGGTTGCTACGCCCGCATCTTGGAGCGCACCGGCGAAAATCTCGGAAGCGGATGCTGAACCGCCGTCGATAAGCACGACAATCTTAGCCCCTGCAGGAACATCGTTGTATCCGAGACTGGTATGCACGTTATCGGATTCATTGTCGCCGAAGTCTTCGGTCACAATAGTTGTGCCTTTGGGGAGAAAATGGCTCGCAATATCAACTGCCGAATCCAGATAGCCGCCCGGGTTTGACCGCAAGTCAATCAGCAATTTCCTGGAGCCGGATGCTCTGAACCGTGCAAAGGCCTGATTAAAGAGGTCTGCGGAATTCGCAGTGAACTCGTAGAGCGCGATGCTATACACGCCCGTCTCCGCGTCAAGACCATCCTTAGTTTCAGGTATCTGAATCGTCGCACGGACAACCTCAATCTCAAGCACCTTCCCGTCGCGGATAATGGTGAACTTGACGACGGTGCCGATATCCCCGCGAATCTGACTCACCGCTTTTTCGGTAGAAATGCCGTCCGTTGATTCCCCGTCAATAGTGGCGATAATGTCACCCGCCTTGATTCCTGCGGCCTCCGCCGGCGTGCCCTTCAGAGGCGCGATGACCGTCAACACGCTGTCTTTGACATCTATCTCCATACCGACGCCGGCAAAGCTCCCTGAAATGCTCTCGGCAAATGCCTTTGCCTCTTCCGGCGGGAAAAAGACGGTATACGGGTCTCCATAGGAGGATGCGAGGCCCTGAATGGCGCCAAAGAGACGCTCTTTGGCTGACGGGAGACTTGACGATGCGTGCGTAATCACGTAGTTCGCGTCAAGCGCGTTCCACGCTTTCCAGAAGTCGGTAAGGTCCACGCTCTGGTCGGGTGTTGCATCAAGACCATCGCCGACAAGCGGAATGTGCGAAACGATTGCGGAAGAAGAGCTGTTCCCGCCTATGGTGATTCCAAGACCAAACGCAATCGCCGCGACAAGCGCATATGAGACGCCGCGCACGACAATACCCCGTTTATGGTAATCAAATTGCATGTTCCCGAAGTGTACCACGGACGAAATAACCCATGGTATTCTAGAGTGATGATATTTCGGCACCACTACCGAGGCGGCGTGTGGGTTGACCTTGAACAGCCGACCGAAGATGAAATCCGCCAGATTACTAGAGAGTTTTCAATTAGTACGCGCATTGAGAAAGAAATTCTCACCCCGACGCCGATGCCGCTCGTCATCAATGATACGGACGCAACGCTCCTCGTTCTCCATTTCCCGGCTCCCGGCAATAAAGACGGCGACACCGGCAGCCAAGAGGTGGACTTCGTTGTCGGCAGCCGCTACATCGTAACCGCCCGCTACGAGGTAGTCGCGCCCCTCTACCACCTGAAGAAGCTTCTTGAAACCCAAGGGCTCGTCGGCGGACGAGATTCGGTCACAACCGAGGTTCTGCTCGAGGTATTGTTCGCGCATCTCTATACCGCCGTGCGCAACCATACCAATCATGTTGCGAGCCGCCTTGAACGCATTGAGAAGGACATGTTTGAGGGAAAAGAGCAGGCGACCGTGCGTTCTATTTCAAACATCAGCCGCTCATTTCTCCATATGGAAAGTGTGCTTGCAAATCAGCAGGAAACCCTGAAACGCTTCCTTGAGACCCTTGGCCACGCGTCCTTCTTCGGTCCGTCCTTCGCCGAGCGGACACTCCGCATCCTTACCGAACGCACGCATGTCGCACACTTGGTCACCACGCACCGGGCGATTGCGGCAGAGTTGCGCGAGACGAACAATGCCCTTCTGTCGGCAAAACAGAATGAAATCATCAAAATTCTGACGGTGGTCAGTTTCATCTTCTTGCCGCTCGCTCTCATTGCAAAAGTCTTTGCTATGAAAGTCGCACATATGCCGTTCGTTGATGACCCGAACGGGTTCTGGATTATCCTCGGCATTATGTTCGCCGTCGCGGTGGTATTGACACTCTTTGTGTCCAAGAAACGCTGGCTTTGATGGGTATGGACCTCTGGAGACGACTTTTCGGAACACGCAAGAATGAATCGGCTCGTCCTCCGTCCGTCTTTTTCACCAATACCCTCTCGGGCGCTAAGGAACTTTTCGTATCACTGCGTCCCGGCATCGCGCTGATGTATAGTTGCGGGCCGACGGTCTACGGCCAGCAGCATATCGGCAATTTGCGGGCGGCCATCTTCTCAGACACCCTTGCCCGAGTGCTCAAGGCCGCGCACTATCACCTGCGGCGAGTGACCAATATCACTGACGTGGGCCATCTCGTCGACGACAGCGATGGTGGAGAGGATAAGATGGCAGTCGGCGCAAAGCGCGATAAGACAACGCCTGAGGAGGTCGCCGACCGTTACACCAAGATATATATTGAAGATTTGACGGACCTCAATGTTGATACCGACGATATCCGATTCCCCCGCGCAACGGCGTATATCAAAGAACAAATAGCGCTCGCGAAGACGCTGGAGGAAAAAGGGTTCGCGTATTATCTCCCAGACGGCCTGTACTTCGATACGCAGAAGTTCCCTCAGTATGGACGCCTCGGCAAAATGTCTCGGGTACAACTTGAGGCGGGTAAGCGTGTCGAAGTGGTCAGGGGGAAACACAATCCCGCCGACTTCGTCCTCTGGCGGAGCGCAAAGGCAAACGACCTCCAGCAGTGGGATAGTCCGTGGGGACGCGGCAACCCTGGCTGGCATATTGAATGTTCGGCAATGGCTCGTTCGCTCTTGGGTCTTGAAATAGATATCCATACGGGCGGAGAGGAGCACGTCTCAATTCACCACAACAATGAAATCGCCCAGTCAGAAGCGGCGAGCGGTCGAACCTTCGTCCGTTACTGGATGCACAACGCCCACCTCACTCTGCAAGGAGAGAAGTTGGCGAAATCTACAGGCAACGCAGTTTATCTTTCTGATGTGATACAAAAGGGATTTAATCCGCTCTCGCTCCGCTACTTTTTCCTCCAAGCGCACTATCGCACCCCCCTCTCCTTCTCATGGGATGCGCTTGCCGGCGCTGCCGAAGCGCTGAACCGGCTCTGGCGCCTTTCTAAAGAAGTTGCGCACGAATCAAAGGGAAAGAGTAATCCTTCAGAAGCACGTACGCGGTTCCTTGCAGCGGTTCGTGACGACCTTGCGACGCCGCAGGCGCTTGGCATCCTCTGGGAGACCTTGCGGAGCGAAGACTACACGCCCGAGGAGAAATGGGGACTGATTGAAAGTGCTGAGGAACACTTCGGCCTCTCGCTCACCGCGCCGCCGAACACCGGGGCGCTTGCCGAGTCTGATATCCCGAAAGATATACAGGAACTGCTTGCATCGCGAGAAATAGCTCGTATTTCCAAGGATTTTTCGGAGGCCGATCGTATTCGCGGCGAGATTGAGAAGGGTGGATATCGTGTGGACGACGGGCCAAATGGCCCTGTATTAACGCGGAGGACTCTTTGATACAATCGGGGCAATGGCTACCGCTAGCGACCGAAGCAGAGTCCCGCCCCAGTCTCTGGAATCCGAGCGAGCGCTCCTTGGCGCTCTTCTGCTGAAGCCCGACGCTATTCACGATGTGTCGGACCTTATTCATGCTGAGTCCTTCTACGCCGAGAAGCACCGCACTATATTCGGAGCGATGCGAGAACTCGCCGACCGCGGCGAGCCGATTGACCAGCTCTCGCTCTCTGCGCGCCTCCAAGATCAGGGGCTTCTCGAGCGCGCCGGCAGCCGCAGTTATCTCGCGGAGCTCGCGGGCTCGGCTCCCGCGCCCGGAAACTTCTCTCACTACGCAGAGCTCGTCTCGCGCAAGTCTCTCATGCGCTCGCTCATTGATGCCGCCTACGGAATCAGCGAATCCGCGTACGACGAAGCGCGCGAGACGATGGAGGTGCTGGACGAGGCCGAGAAGAGCATCTACGCGATCGGAAACGCTTCCGCGGCGCACAAGTTCACCGCCATCGGGGACAAGCTCCATGCCGCATGGGAGCGCATTGAAGCGCTGTCTCATAAGCAGGATGGTATCCGCGGAGTCCCCTCCGGCTTCCCTTCTCTGGACAACCTGCTCTCGGGCTTCCACACTTCCGACTTGGTGATTATCGCCGCGCGCCCCTCGATTGGTAAGACTTCGCTTGCGCTTGATATCGCGCGTAACGCCGCGGTGCGCCACAACGTCCCCGTCGGTATCTTCTCGCTTGAGATGAGTTCTGAGCAGATTATTGACCGCATGCTCTCGGCAGAATCATTTGTGAATTCGTGGAAGTTGCGTACCGGACAAGTGAAGGAGGAAGAGGACTTCGGCCGCATCCGCGACGCGCTTGAGGTCCTCTCCAAGGCTCCTATTTATATTGACGACAAGCCGGGCAATAATATCCTCTCGATGCGCGCGGTGGCCCGCCGGCTTAAGCGCGAGCGCGGTATCGGGCTTATCATCGTGGATTACCTGCAACTGATGTCGCCGACAACGACGAAAGCGTCTGACTCTATGGTCCAGCAGATTACCGAAATCTCGCGCTCGCTCAAGAATCTCGCCCGCGAGCTGGAGGTACCGGTCATTGCGCTCTCCCAGCTCTCGCGTGCGGTGGAACAGCGCGGCGGGAAGCCGCGCCTCTCTGACCTGCGCGACTCGGGCTCTATTGAACAGGATGCGGACGTCGTGATGTTCATCCACCGCGACGACAAAGTAAACAAGGAGAGCGAGCGGCCGGGCATCGCCGAAATCCTGATAGAGAAGCACAGGAACGGCCCCACCGGCAAGATAGAACTCTACTTTGACGATAAGCGCACGACCTTCCAGCCGGTGGACACCACCGGCTACGGCGAACTCGCGGCTGAATTCTAAAATGAAGAAAGTAGAGGCAGTCTGAATGGTATGGACAAGATTGACGAACTCGCACAGGCGCTCGCTCGGCTTCCCGGTATCGGACCGCGCCAGGGCAAGCGCTTCGTCTTCTACCTTCTCGCTGCGCCTGCCGCAGAACGCTCGAAACTCGGCGAGCTTATCGCCGCGCTCGGCAAAGAGATCCGGCAGTGCTTCGACTGTCTGCGCTTTTATAACGGCATTACTGCAAGCACCTGCGGCTACTGTTCTGACACAAGACGCGACGATTCCCTCCTGATGCTTGTTGAGAAGGACCAGGACCTCACGGCTGTGGAGCGCGCGGGGACCTATCGTGGACGCTATTTCGTGCTCGGCGGCGTACTTACCCTCTCGGGTAAGGGCGCTATTCGGGAAAAGGAATTGGTAAAGATAGTTGAGAAGCGCCTTAAGGGCGGATTGAAGGAAATTGTGCTTGCGCTCTCTGCGACGAGCGAAGGAGAACATACTGCTGACCGCGTGCGCGCGCTCCTCGCGCCATACCGTGAGCGAGTGATGACCTCAATACTTGGACGCGGTCTCGCTACCGGCAGCGAGCTAGAGTATTCCGACGCCGAGACGCTTCGTGCCGCCCTCACCAACCGTAAAGAAACTTAAGTAGTGATGTAACTCGGGGCGAAAACAAGCGTCTGTAGTGTATGGGACGCGTTTTGTTAATCCTCTTCTTCATACTCATTGCCGGCTACGGACTTGATTTTCTGTTCACCTACAACCAGCGTCTCGCTATTGAGGCTTCCGAGCAAGACGCATCAGCCGATGAGGCAGTGGCGGACGCAAGTCCTCAAAATTTTAACGAAACGGGAACACTCGTATTCTATCCAAACAATGTCGGCCCCGTACCGTACCTCTTCTACCGAGATGCGAAGGGGCGGGTGGTGTCCAAGGCGCTCGTGTTCCCCTCCCCCGCTTCAGTTGGCGGCTCGTGGAGCGGCTCGCGCATCTCGGTCACGGGGGATCTTGTTTTTGAGCATGTGGTGGTTGCTCGCGCAACCTACATCTCGGGACCTTAAAGCAGTTTGATGATGAGTACGATGAGTGCGATGACGAGCAGGGTATGAATCAGATTGCCTCCTATATGAAAATTGTACCCGAGAAGCCAGAGGATGACTAGAACTACGATGAGTGTTTCCAACATACAGGATTATTTCTCCTGATCCTCCAGTTTAACCGCGGCTTCAGGAGTTGAGACCGTCTTGCCCATGAGGAAGAGGCGGACGATACCGAGAGCGAGCACCCAATACACGAACATCGCGAGAAGCGTTGTCCACTCGAAGACGCTTCCTTCTACGTAGGTTGCGTTGAAGACGTTCACGAACGGCGCCGCAAACGGATATGTCACCGAATAAATAAAATTGGTGAATCCGGCGCTCGGATTCGCCGCAAGGAGTTTCAGAACGAGGCGGAATGCAAGCAGCACCTCTACGAGACCAAGTACATACCAGACTATCTGCGTGCCCCGATACAAAGGCTTCGTAGTCGGCGAGGTATGGGAGTCCATATAGCCTTTATGCCGTACGTCGAGCAAGCTGATTACACGTGTGATTTCGCGCGCTTCACGGTGGCTTTCGCGTGCGCAACGCTCTTCTTCACCGTTCTCTTCGTTTCTTTCTGCACCTTGTCCCAATTTGACTTCAACTCGCGTGCTGCACGTCGCACTTCTTGCGTATCTATGGAACGGACTCCCTCGTAGGTCTTCGCCACGCCGTCCACAATTGCGGCAAATGCTTTGGGGCTTGCCTTTGAAAGATGCCTGCTTTCCTTAATTACTTCATTTTTCATATTGATTGCCCATTTTGCGGCAATCTTGCGGCGCTTCTTTGCATTATCACTACCGTAGAAATAATAGCCGGCAGCTGCGCTCGCGGCGATGATTCCTGCGCCAATCCCCACTGCGGTCTTCTTAGTACTTTTGTTCATAGTATATATTCTTGAATTACAGAAATTGAATAAAAATCAGTCTTTACCTGATGCTCTCCTTGTAGTTCTGCCGAAGAGAGCGAACAAAGATTTCAATCGGCCCTTCCCTTCTCTAATATCAGAACGAACTCCAGCAAGATCAGCACGGATTGCATCGCTTTCGTGTGCAACTTGTTCAGAGATGTGTTCGATGTGCTTTAGGATGCGCGCGGCCCGCCATGCAACATATGCTCCGAAGAGAGCAAGCAACACAACAGCCGCGCTTGTTATGAAAAAGAAGATATCCATCTGTAAGAAATCATTCATTATGAGTATCGGAATAGGACCTTAAGCTTCTCCAGTCCTCGATGTACCTGAACGGCCATGGTGTTCTTGGATTTCCCCGTAATGAGCGACATCTCAGACAATGTAAGGTCCTGCACATAGCGCATGCGCATTACTTTTTGATACCGCTCAGGAAGGTGCTGTATCAGTAGTATTGCTGCCTTTCCGTCCAAGATATTCACCAGCCGTTCCGTATGATCCTTCCCAGGCTCAAATCCATTTTCGATTAACACGTCAAGCGACGCGGTCTTGCGCTTTCGATATTCATCCACGATGAGATTGTTGAGGACGTGGTAGAGGAATGCTTTCATTATGTCAATTTTCCCGCCCTTTACCAGATATTTCCATGTCTTCATAAAAGTCTCCTGAACCAAATCCTCCCCCGTACTGTGGTTATGGGTCTTAAAAAAAGCATGGGCATTTAACCCTTTTGCATAGTCACCATGCGCCATCGTCAAAAGTAGTTGGCGCTGCGATTCTTGCTGTTTAAAGGCCATATAAGTAGAGACGGGCGACTCTATGCCTTTATGACGTGAATATTACAGTTGAGAGATGTGGTGTAATGGAGTAAAAATACACTTACATTACGCAGATATTACATTCGGAGGTAAAAAGCACCCGAATCTGGACTATACGCCTGAATCCGGATAATAGCGAATTGCAATAATGTGCTCTGCCAGACGGCATCAAAAAATATGAGTACAATAACAAAAGAGAAAGGTACGGGACTAGAATCTAAAAACTCCGATCTCATCAACGAGCTGTGGGAAAGTAGCTGGACCTATATCAAAACGGTTGTAGATGTCGTTCGAGAGCCGATTCTCATTCTCGATAAAGATTTCCGCGTGATGGCCGCAAATGAATGCTTTTATCATATATTCAAAGTTGAGCATACAGACACCGAAAATAAGATCGTGTACGAATTGGGAAATGGCCAATGGGACATCCCCGCTCTGCGAAAACTCCTTGAAGATATTTTGCCGAAGAACTCATTCTTCAAAGGCTTTGAAGTTGATCACAAATTCCCTGTCATTGGCCGAAAGATAATGATTCTCAACGCACGAGAGATTTATTACAAAGACGATGCTTCTTCAAAAGAAGTACCCCCTATTATTCTCCTCGCGATTGAAGATATCACGGATATGATGATTGTCGCTGAAACGCTTGCTAACCATGCAAAAAACACTGAAGCACGACTACTTAAACACACACACAAACTAGAAATTCAAATCAGAAAGCTTGAAAAAAAGGTTTCTAGTCAGAAAACCTCAGGTAGCATGTAATCTGTAATATCTCTTCTTTTAGGTCGGCTTCTGTAATAGAGGTTGGATATGGTCGATGATTCTACCAACAACCTCAATTACCCGCATTAGCACGTCTATAATTATGAAAAAGATACTCATCGCTTTGTCCCTTGTTCTTTCGTTCGGCGTCGGCACCTCAGCATACGCGGCAACGATAACCTCACAGCTCGACTTGGGGTCGACAGGACAGGATGTAACCACTCTCCAGACGTATCTCTCTACGGATGTTAATCTCTATCCTTCCCGTCTCGTGACCGGCTACTTCGGCTTGCTCACCCAGGGTGGCGTGCAGAAGTTCCAAATTCAGCAGGGCATCGTCTCGAGCGGCTCGCCCGCGACAACCGGTTTCGGCCGTGTCGGCCCGGTGACGAGAGATCGTTTGAATGTGGTCATGAACGCCGGTACTGTTCCTCCCGGGAATACAGTCCCTGTCATGAGCTCAATCAGCATCCAGCGCAGCGCGACCTCGGCCACCTTCTCGTGGACGACAAATGAGCCGACCACCGGCCAGATTTACTGGAGCACATCAGGCATCCGAGCCGACGAGGCAACGGGTCCTGGTCAGGTACCGTTTGTGAGCGGAACGCTCGCACTCGACCCTAACGGACTCCAGACAAGCCACTCAGTTACGGTTTCTGGTTTGCAGGCGAACACGACTTACTTCTACTTCGTACGCAGCATTGATGCGTCAGGAGCTATGAGTGTCGTTCTCCCCAACACCTTCCAGACCACTCCATAATCGGTCTGTTGGACAAAAAGAAAGGCCCGCGATGCGGGCCTTTCTTTTTCTTAGTATTCTTAGTAACGATCTTGGACGAAGGTAAGCGCCTTCCCTTTCATGGTCGCACGGCCGGTGCGGCCGATACGGTGGACATAGTCCTCGTAGGTTGAGGGGAGGTCGTAGTTGATGACGTGCGAAACGGCCGGGATGTCGAGACCGCGGGCGGCAACATCGGTCGCTACCAGTACGCTCACCTTACCACCCTTGAAGGCCTCCAGGGCACGTATGCGGGCGCCATGGGTCTTATTGCCATGAATACTCTCAGCGTGGATATGGAGGCGTGAGAGCGCCTTGGCGAGCTTCTCTACTCCGAACTTGGTGCGTCCGAAGACGAGCACGCGGCTGAACTCGCGGTCCTTGAGCATCTCAGAGAGCACATCAAACTTATCCTTCCCGCGTGGGATACGGACAACGTCTTGATCAATACTTGAAGGCGTGTCGCGCGTCTTGACCGAGATGACGACAGGACTGGAGAGGAAATCGCCGATGAGCCGTTCAATCTCCTTCCCCATCGTTGCCGAGAAGAAGAGCGTGTGGCGCTCCTTCTGCATCTTCCCAAGGATGAGGCGCATGTCATCAATGAAGCCCATATCAAGCATGCGGTCAGCCTCATCCAGAACGACGGTGCCGAAACCGGAGAGATCCAGGGCGCGCCGCTCCATGAGGTCCTTCAGGCGTCCCGGGGTGCCGATAACGAATGCGGGATTGTGGCGCAATTGAGAAATCTGCGGGCCGATAGAGGCACCGCCGACCGCGACCATACCGCGGAAGCCGAGCCCGCGAGCGAAGCCCGCGAGTTCCTTCTCTATCTGTACGGCGAGTTCGCGCGTCGGCGCCATGATGAGAACGCGGTCCCCTTTCTGCTTCATCACCTTATCAATGAGCGGGATGAGAAAGGCCGCTGTCTTACCGGTGCCGGTAGCTGCGAGCCCAACGACATCCTGACCGAGGAGCGCGTGCGGGATGGTCTTGTCCTGAATCGGCGTCGGAGAGATATAATGCCGGGCTTCAATGTTCTTCTTGAGGTGTGCGTTGATGTCAAAGTCGGAGAACTTGTGTTCGGCGACGAAGACCGGCTCCGAGGTCGTGACGACCGTTTTGTTCATAAACTTCGCGATTTCTGCCTCGGTCTCGCCGAAAGTGCCGAAGCCGCCGCGGCGCGAACCGCCGCGCCCGC
>CAYQJR010000003.1:0-32432 GCA_964418065.1 uncultured Candidatus Saccharibacteria bacterium
CCACTGTTCTTGGTGATACAGCGACGGGTCGTAATACTTGTTGAAGACGTAGTTGAATCCTTCTTGTCCCCAGCCGGTGAGCGGGCGCTCGGCGACCCCCTGAAACGCCATGGACCAAATCGTGCGGCGCACTTTCAAGTCGTCCCAAGTGATAGAAGCCACGCGCTGCAGTGCATAACTTTCCTGAACAAAGGCCGACTGGCGCGCGGCATAGAACGAGCCTATGAGCACGAGCAACAGAACAAGACCGGCAACCGCGTACCGCCGCGCGCGCGCTTCAGCCGTAAGCGCCGTCAGAAGCGCAGCAAGACCGAGCGCGCCTATGAGCCCTACAATCGTTCCGCGTGTCCCTGTGAAGAAAATAAGTATGCCTTCAAGAACCGCGAGCGCAATCAGCGCCCATCTAAGGAGCTTCCATCGCTCGGTAAGCGCGAGCCAGAGCGCAATGAAAACATTGAAGAGAAGGTAGATGGCGAGGTATGCGGAGTTCCCAAGTGTGGCATCAATGCGCGTAGAACCTTGGTGTATCGCCAGAGACCCGTTCATCTGCAGGAGCGCATAGAGCGAGATGACGAACGAAACAGCAAGCGAAGTGAGAAACCACGCGCGCCACTTCTTCTCCGCGCGCAGCACGGCGCCGGCAGCGTAGAAGAATCCGAGGAGGTGGACAAGAAGTATCCAGCCCTCCATCCGCTCAAAGTTGCTCCAGAAGGCTTTTGCCGCATTAATCGCGAACGCGTCCGCCACAAACATCCAGACGACAAATCCGACTACCGCCGCACCTATCCAGGAGAACCGCGGGCGGTACTCCTTATCAAGACATGCGAGCACCGCCCACGCGACGACCGCAAGCTCCACCAGGATGCGGAAATAGAATGCCTTGCCGGTGATGAAGGGAAAGAAATAGGAGTTCGCAACAAGGAGCGGAGTGAATGGAATAAGAAACAGCGCGCCGAGAGCCACCCACCGCGCGATTGTCTTGGTTACCCCTTCATTCGCCATAATGGGGCAATAATACCACATCAATAAAACACCCCGCGGCGCGGGGCGTTTTATTACCTCTTGCTGTGTGTTAGAAACGCCAACTGAAGATACCCCACGCTTTCTTCTCACCCTGTGCCACGCTCTCTAGCCGCTCCTGCGCCTCTTGGAGCGCCGCGATTTGCGCCGTCAGCTCCGCTTGAATGTCCGTCGGGACATTCGCCTGGCCGAGGAGTACCGTGAGCGCGTCAATGCGCTCTTGATTCTGCACCACTTCCTGCGAGATTATCTCTGCTGCGGTTTTGTCGCCGCCGAAGAGAATCTTTGTGAGAAATCCGCGCGAATGAATCTTGGCTTCGGCATTCGTTGTCGTTGCTGCGGAGTCATCTACCCTTCGTGCGATGTCCGATACTTGCGCTCCGATTCCGCCACCGAGCAAATCTCTGGAAGCAAGGAGTGCGTGCACAGCGACGCTCATTGACTTCGCGCCGTTAAAGAGTCTGCGGACCTCAGGGGTCGTGCTCGCTGCCTCATCATCAAGCATCGCGCGCCGTTCTTGAATCATCTGCTTCAGATGTTCAAGTGAGCGAGCTGACGTGCTTGTGCCCTTGCGGAGAAGCTCAAGGCGGCTCTTGAATGTCTCGCGCGCCTCCTCTCTCTGTTGTTTCGCATCCTCGCGTATCTGCTCCGCCTTTTGCTTCAGCTCTGCACGCTCATCTCCGCTTAGGGCGGCTCGGTCGGTACCGGAGGCAATCTCGACACGGCGCTCCTTCGCCACCTCGCGCACCTCTCCCATCTTCGCTTTGAACTCTGTCCGCAGCTGTTCCGGCGTCGGAGCAGCCGTCTCCGTGGTCACCCGGACGCTATCAACTGCAACCTCCTCCGCGGAAGCGACTGTTGTCAGGAATCCGCTCATCGCGAGTGCGGTCGTGAGCGCCCCTGCTGTATACAGATATTTATTCATATGACATCTAATGGCTAGTATCTTCCCAGTATACAGCACCGGAAAGGAGTGCAACCTCCAGCCCTATACTAGGGTTATAAATGCTACAATATCTACCTATACGGAATGGCGAAACGCTTCTACAACTAAGGCATTCTACCCATGACTAGCGTTACCGTTATCCGCCCCAAGAAGACCCTCTCGCTTGCTGACGCTACGGAACTCTGGCGGTACCGCGAGCTTCTCTTCTTCTTCGTGTGGCGCGACTTGAAAGTGCGCTACAAGCAGACCGCCGTCGGTGTCGCGTGGGCGGTCTTCCAGCCGTTTATGGCGATGGTGGTCTTCAGCGTCGTCTTCGGAAAGCTCGCCAATATGCCCTCCGACGGCGTCCCGTATCCTATATTCGTATACACCGGACTTCTCTTCTGGCAATTCTTCTCGTCGTCGCTCGGGGATGTGAGCGGGAGCCTTATCGCGAACCAAGCAATTGTGACCAAGGTGTACTTCCCGCGCCTCATCCTCCCGCTCGCGGTTATCGCGACCAATCTCGTTGATTTCTGCGTTGCGTCCTTGGTGCTGGTGGGGCTTATGTTCTACTACGGCTTTGTCCCGCACCTCTCGGGACTCCTCGTCCTCCCTCTCCTCTTAATCATCACCTACTTCGCCGCGCTCGGCGGCGGTCTCTTCCTCGCGTCTATCAATGTGAAGTACCGCGACGTGCGCTATATCCTCCCCTACTTCCTCCAGATGCTCCTCTTCCTTACGCCGGTTATCTATCCTTCCAGCATCGCGGGCGCGTACTCCTGGATTCTCGCTATCAACCCGATGACGGGCGTTATTAAAGCCGCGCGGGCGACCGTACTCGGCACTGAACCCCTCAATTGGTTCTTGCTCGGTCTTTCTACCGTGGCGGTCCTCGTCCTGCTTGGTATCGGGGTTGTGATGTTCAAGAAGATGGAGCGCTACTTCGCGGACATTATATGAATGCTTCTAAGCCCATCATTGAGATAAAGAATCTCGGGAAGAAGTACGACATCGCGCACCAGCGCGGCGGCTATGTTGCTCTACGCGATGTGCTCACCCATGTCCTTAAACGCCCGTTCTCCTTCCTGCGCAGCAAGGCGAAGCAGGCCATCGGCTTGGAGAAAAAGGAAACCTTCTGGGCGCTCAAGGATATTTCATTCACAGTCCAGCCGGGAGAGGTCATCGGCATTATCGGGAAGAACGGAGCGGGGAAATCAACGCTCCTGAAGATTCTCACCGGCATTACGCCTCCCACCGAAGGCGAGGCGATTATGCGCGGACGTGTTTCCTCGCTCCTTGAGGTCGGGACAGGCTTCCATCCGGAGCTCACCGGACGCGAGAACATCTTCCTCAACGGCGCCATTCTCGGGATGACACGGAGAGAAATCACGCGGAAATTTGATGAGATTGTGGAATTCTCCGGCGTCAAAAAGTTCCTTGATACGCCCGTGAAGCACTACTCAAGCGGTATGCAGGTGCGCCTCGCCTTCTCGGTCGCCGCGCATCTGGAGCCGGATGTCCTTATCGTGGACGAAGTGCTCGCGGTCGGCGATGCGGAGTTCCAGAAGAAGTGTATGGGCAAGATGGAGGAGGTGACGAAGAAAGACGGCCGCACCATCCTCTTCGTGAGCCACAATCTCGCCGCCGTACAGCGTTTGTGCAAGAAATCAATTCTGCTTGAGGGCGGGCGCATCAAGATGGTCGGGAGTACGGAGGAAGTTATCCGCACCTATGTGGGCGAGACAGAGCTCAACTCCATCGAGCAGTATCCGGTTGATAGCAAGAAAGCGGCGCAGATTACAAAAGTGGCGATAGTGAACAAAGACAAGAAACCGCAGGCGAAGATCCCCATCACAGAACCGTTCTTCATTGAGATAGAACTGGCGGTAACCGCCGCAATGCAGGCTCTCCTAACCGCGGTCTTTTATTCTGGAGGCGAGGTGCTTCTCCTTTCGTCCGAGTCTGATGCGCGCGGCGCGCTCTTGGAGTACGCGCCCGGATCCTATAAGACGACTATCGCTGTCCCTGCCTTTCTCTTCAACGCGGGCTCGTATCACTTTGACATACACTTCCATCATCCGGGGTTTGAGCGCTTTGACCACAAGCAAAATATCCGCTTTGAGATACTAGACATAGACAATCCGCGGTCAAGCATCTTCCCCGGCCACGAACAGGGGAAAATGGCGTCAATTCTTAACTACCAAACAAAGAAGATATGAGGATGCTTCTGCTTCATCACTTCGGGCTGGGCGACCACTTCATGTGCCACGGCATCGTCCGCGAGTACTGCAAAAGATATGAGAAGGTCGCAATCTTCTCGCTCCCCCACAACTATGTCTCGGTGTCGTTTATGTTCCGCGACCTCACGAACCTCACGATTATCAAAGGAGATGAGGCGTTCGCACGCGACTTCATCCGCCGTAATGAAACTGCCTCCGGAGCCGAGAAATATGATGGGGTGAAGATTCTCGGATTTGAATACTTGCGGCGCTCGGGCACTCCGCTCGAACAGCAGTTCTACGACCTTGCAGGCGTGGACCTCGCGAAGAAGTGGGAGAGTTTCTATGTAGAGAGAGATTATGCGCGAGAGCGGGCGCTTCTTGAGAAAATCGCCCCCAAGGGAGACTATGCCTTCCTCCACGAAGACACGACCAGGGATTTCACCATCAACAGGGAGAGGATACCCAAGCAGTTGGCTGTCTATGAATCAGATCCCGCACTTACCGACAACGCCTTTGACTACTGTATGCTCATAGAAAAAGCGAAAGAAATCCATGTCATAGACTCCTCCTTTATGTTCCTGATTGACTGTCTTGTGTATGACGCTCCTAACCAGAAGCTCGTTGTCCACCGCTACGCGCGACCGAATCCCACCTGGAAACTGCCGATTCTTAAGAAGCCGTGGCGCATCATTATTCTTGCGAATTACACGACGGGGCTCTTCACCTATATCCGGCGATGGCTCCACGCCGTTAAAGTCTCTCTATTTGACTGACGCTTGTTCAATATCGCGTCCAAGCAACAGGACGAAATTTGATATCGGATAGAATGCCGGTCGCTTGACCGGAATGACGCGGCTTGCAAGACCGTTTTCTTGAAAGAGTCTCTGCCACTCCTCGGCTGTACGGAATGAGAGCGGTATTGGCATAAATAAATGATGTATTTTGTTCGCGCCCCAGTCGATGATACGAGCGAGCAACGTCGGATGGAGTTCAAATATAAGGACATTTCTACTCACCCGCAGGGCATCTTGAACAATCTCTATCTGCTGTTCGTAGGGCATGTGGTGGAGCATATCGTTAAGCATCGCGTAGTCGAACGAAGCATCTGCAAAAGGCAGCACCGTATCGGATGCCATCGGGGTGAACGGGAGCGAGGTCTTGGTATATGCCATTCGGTCGGTGCCGACTATGTCGCATCCAGTACGCTCCTGAATAATCTCGGCGACGATGCCATTGCCACAGCCGATATCCAACACTCGTTTCCCTTTCGTGAGAAACGGTGCATAGGCATTGGCGATGATATTCGCGCGGTATCGTATAGTGCTATCCATCATAGAAATGAAGCGGGTTGGTGTTACGGTCGGATATGTCTTTGGAAAACAGTCTCGGGTTCCTCGTCCGCGAGACGGAGTGCGCCAGGAAGTATATCATCTTTCTGCCGATAGATGCCCTCAAATATCTCTTTGTTGAACGGAAAGAATGGGAGGACCGACCCGACATATGAGAGAAGCGCAAATGAAAATCGCGGCAAAGGAACAAAGAGTGTTTTCTTCTTTGACAGACCCGAAATTGTGCGCACCACATATTCAAAGGAGACTGGTGTTGATGAACCGAGATATATCGTCTTGCTACTGTAGTGTCTCGTTTTGTCTTCCGCGATGCCAGCGACCGAATCGCTAATAGCATCAACATCTACGAGCTCCGTGTTGAGGGGAGTATCTGACGGAAGAGGAAAGACGGGAGCGAGCCGTACCAGTTTATAGAGCATCGCAACCAAGCCCCGGTCTCCCACGACCAGACCCGGCTTGAGTATCGTGTAATCCAGTCCCGAGGTCCGAATCAATAGTTCGCCAAGCGCCTTTGAGAATCCGTATTTGCCTCGCGCAGGCGCCTGCGACGCAAGGAAAACAATCCTCTTTACGCCGGCCGAACGCATAGATGAGATGAGATTAATGACTTCAAACACATTCGCCCGAAGATAGTCTTCCCATGACTTTCTTCCGTGCGCGGTTGTCAGCCCGCCCGCATACACCACCATCCGCTGGTCTTGCAAGAACTCTTTGAGGGAGATCGGGCGTGAAGTGTCACATTGTACCCGTTCAATGTTCGCTTCCTCAAGATTCTCAAGCGGCAACGGCGAATGATGAACCCCGCACCGGACCTGTAGACCCCTGCTGGAGAGTGTCTGTACAATTTTTGAGCCGATAAAGCCGCTTGCGCCGAGAACAGCGACGCTGTTGGTAAATGCGCCTTTCTCCAAGACAGGAGGTTCGGCAAACGGAGCCATTGACTCCATATCAAGAGCGTCAAGCGCGCTTGCGCCGTGCCCGATATAGATGTCGCGGAACAGCGATTCTAGCTGGAGCGCGGGCGCTAGGCCAAAACGGCTCCCAAGACCAAAGAAAGACGCACAGGCATTATAGAAGAATGCAGGAAAACGAATTTGCCTAGCACGTATCCCCCGAGACTTTGCACAGTGCTCCACTAAGTCGCCGACCGAGAGGAGCGGTGAAGCGTTCACATCAAAGGTACCCTCCAGGCGGGAGGAAACCGCTTTGGTGAGTGTGCGGGCGACATCAAGTACATGCACGATATGGGCGCGCCCCGGGAGATACGGTACCGGAATTACTTTTGAAATCGTAGTTAGGGACTGCACCGATTTGATTAGACCGAACTGCGACTCTTTGCCGTAGATGCTTGCAAAGCGCAAGATGAGGAGCCGATAGCCGAAGCGGTTCTGTTCCTCGTGGAGAACCTTTTCCGCCGCAAGTTTCGTGCATCCATAGGGATTAAGTTTCAGAGCCGTCTCTTGTCCGAACCGGTCAGCGAGAATACCGGTCGCTTCGGCCATGACGCTTGAGGCGAAAATAAAATGTGCGTCTTTGAGGCGCGTATCAAGCGCATGGATAAATATGCGAAGCGTCTCCACATTGTCACGAAAAAGCCGTTCATTGCCCGACCATCGGTTGTTGTTCGCCGCAAGATACACGACTGTCTGTATCGGGCCGAGTGACTCAAGTGCTTCCCGGTATGCGTCAACAGTTCCCCACGCCGGATACGGCAAAACTCTGACGCCGAGCCGCCGATATTCGTCCAAAAGCCGTTTCTCAACGATGCCGGCTCCCCCGACACGGACGGTATCTCCCTGCGGTATCAGGCAGACAACATCGGATGCCGGGACGGTTTTGACCAGTTTCTTAATCAGGTGCGCGCCCACAAAGCCAGTCGCACCGGTGACGAGTATCATGCGGGTATCATAGCGTACGACCCCGCCAATTCAACCTCCGATCAAATTCTAGACTTTTCGAGCTGTACGACAAACGAGAGTGCGAAGAGCCCCGGAATAATTCGTGCAAGGAGGCGGAAGATCCCGCCGAATAAAAAGGAATGCTCGAAGATGGTGTTGACGCGCATATTTCTCAAAGAAAGATTCTCCCTCCGTATCATACTCTGCAGTACATCCTGATTAAACCAGTAGATATGTCCCTTGTGGGGGTGATTGTTCTCGGGAACCCTACCAAAGAGCACTTGCAATCGCGCCGCGATTGAATTGAAATTCGGAACGCTCACGATTACCCACCGTCTTGAGACGCGCGCGGCTTCTCTCAACAATGCTTCGGGAGCGTAGAGATGCTCAAGCACATCGAGCGCTGTCACGATGTCAAACGCGTTATCAGGGAACGGCAGAGGGCCGCTGATATCTCCCACAACGACGTCATGCCCCTTCGCACGCGCCTTCTCCGCGCCTTTCTCCGAAATATCAACACCTTTTGCCTCAATACCCTTTTCTTTCACCAGCGAGAGGAGGAGTCCATCACCGCAGCCGACATCAAGCAGCGTATGCGCATCCTTCGTTCCCGAAACGAGCCCGAGAGCCGCCCGATGACGGAACGATATCTTTTGGTCATCACGCGCCCAGCGCTCGTTCTCAAATGCCGTGACGCTCATATCTGTTGTGAAATTATAGCAAGGAGCTTCTGTATGAGTACCCTGTTGGAGCATTTCTCTTCATAGGCGGCGCGCGCATTCTTCGCTAGTGTCGCTCCGAGCTCCGGGTCGTCAATAAGGGCGGTTATCTTCTCTGCGAGATCGGCCGGGTCGGCGCGCTTCACGAAGAGGCAGCTCTCGCCATCCGTAAGCAGCTCCCCCACTGCCGGTGAGTATGCGGTGACAAACGGGAGTCCCATATGCATCGCTTCAAAGGTTTTGTGCGGAATGGTCGTATCTAGGCGCGGACTGGACTCGAATTGGCCAAGCGCAACCCTCGCTTCGCACATCTTCTCCCGCAACGCCTCGTCGGACAGATGCTCATTGATAAAGACGACATTCGTCAGGTCTAGTTCCTTGATTTTCTTGCGCACCGCCTCGGCAAGGCGGTAATGGGTGCCGATAATACTGAAGGTAATGTCTGATCTGCTCTTTAACAGCTGAGCGGCCTCCAGAATATGGAAGATACCTGATTCTGGCGTGAGTCGTCCGCGGAAGAGAACTGTACTGCCCTTTCCCCCTGATTCGGGAGAGCAGTGAAATACCGACTCATCCACGCCAGTGTACAACACAGTGAATTTCTCCCGATTCCCGAACCGCCGGATGAAATACGCTTTCTGCGCCTCGCTCTCAAGCAAGACGGTATCGGCGAGGGTGACCGCGAGCCAGTCAATCATCCGATTCTTCAGGAGACGCCATGCGCTCGGTTCATGCGAGTGGCGCTCTGCGTCCGCAAGAGAGCCGAGCATGTCCGCAATAATCGGCCTCCGAGAAATGAGTTTCGCGAACGGGACGAGGATATGTTCCGGGTAACCGATAATAAGGGCGTCGTAGTGCGGTATCACGGCGTGCTTCTTCCAGAGACGCCAATACTTGAGGAGTCCTCGGCTATCGTCCCGGCACTCTATGACCTGTACGCCCTGCGTACGGAGTCCATTGATATAAATCTTGTTGCGGGAAAATACGGTTGCGAACATGCCCATGTAGCAGGCGGTGCGGGGGGCTTTCATGAATCGCGGCGCCGCGAGAACTGGAGGATAGACGCGAACATCCGCAGTGAGTCGGAGAAGAGCGAGACTTTAGAAGTCGGACTATCAATCCAGAGAATGTCTTCCTGATGGATGGTGAGACCGTGCTTGCGTGCAAGAGCGATAAGCTCCGTATCAAAGAAGAAACCATCCTCTTTGAGCTCCGGAGCCACCGTTTCATATGCCTTCCGCGATATCGCTTTGAATCCGCACTGATGGTCATCTACCGCAGTCCGCAAGAACAGCCGCACCATGGCGTTGTAGATTCGCGAGGCGTACTTCCGAAATTTCTTGTCGGTTACTATCTTGGACCCTTTGCCCAACCGATTTCCGATAGAAAGGTCAGAGGAGCCTGAAGCTACGGCTTCCACAAGCGGACGGAAGGAAGCGAGATCAGAAGAGAGGTCTGCGTCCATGAATGTCAGGATGTCGCTCTCCACCCTGTTCCAGCCCGTACGAACGGCATGCCCCTTCCCTTTTTCAACGAGCTTGAGAAGTACGACTTCGGGATGGTGAGATGCAAACTCCGTCACAACAGCTGATGTTTCGTCCGTACTTGCGTTATCTACCACAGTAATCCGATAGCGATACGGAAATCGCGTCTTCTCAAGGAAGGCGATAAGGGTGCCGAGCGATTGCGCGATGATCTTCTCCTCGTTGTATGTGGGAATGATAATCGCGACAGATGAAGGCGGTGACAACATGGGTGCCCCTATCTTACACTCTTTGTACCGGAGTTCGAGAGGCGTTCTAAAATCGTGTATTTATTATTCGTATCGGTAATCGCGTAGTGAGCAAGATGCGGCTCTGCACTGTCTAGAAGTCTCGTTTCTATGACAACGATATCCGGTATGCCCTCGGCGAGAACCTGGAGCTCCTGCACGCCCCACTGTACTGCCGCCGGATTACGGTAGGGAGCAATGTACTGGTAGTAATTCTCCGTGCGGATGAAGACCGCAACTTCGGGAGTGTTGTAGAAGAATACTGACTTGTCTTCCGGCACTCCAGCGAAGAACGCTTCCCACGCCGCGGTCTTCGTTGAGGTATAGAAATCCGCGACCCAAGAATCAAACAAGAGTTGGTACCCGCTCATGAGGATGAGTCCTGCGCATACGAGAGCGGGTACCTTTGAGAAAAAGGGTGCGGACAGGCTGAATTGCGTCCGTAAGTACGCGACCACACGCGAGAGTGCGGACGGAAAAAAGAGCAGTGCAATCGCCTGATACGGGAACAGATATCGATAGAAACCTCCGGTGCGTAAGTAAGCAAGAATAGAGATGATACAGAGAGCGTAGGCAATAATCTCTTCAAGAGATACCTCTTCACTGGCTCTCTTGCGCACTATAACCGCGAGGGTCCACACCACCATCATCCCGAGGAGGAAGAGCGGGCCGATATCAGTAAAGAAGTGCGACAGATTGCCGAGCACAAGACTCCCGAGTTTGGTCTCGGCTACTGCGTATGGATTTGCATAAAATCCGAGCGTCGTACGCAACGAGTCGGTATGCGAGAATTGCGTCGCCATCCATGTAAGGACGGGTATGGTAAAAGCGACCGCGCTCCACAGCAGTACCTTAGTGTCTTGTATAAATTCCCGCCCCTGGTGGAAGAGGCCGATGGCGAGGGCGGGCAGAAGAAGCAGGAATACCGGCTTGGTGACACAGGCAAGCCCAACGAAGAGGCCTGCGAGCATGGCGAAGCGTAGCCGCAGTGCCGCATTCGTTCGCGCGTAGTACAGGAAGAGGAGCGCGAGCGTGAGATAGAGGAGCCCCGGCACTTCGCCGAGCACGCTCTTTCCGTTTGCATACAGGGGCGGAAAGACCGAGAGGAGTGCAAGCGACCATAACGCGCTTCTGGTGCCGAACAACTTCCGCATGAGCGCGAAACCCGCGAGCGCGAAGCCGAGGATGAAGAAGACCATCACCGTCCGTGCCTGCTCCACGCCGTACCCGAACGTATTGAAGGCAAACGCGAGCGGGTACGTGAGCGGAAATCCGACGGTCATATACTGCCCTGAAAGGAAGGTCTGCGGATCTAACTGGATGCCGTAGGTATGAGAAGAGGCGATGTTGCGAGCGGTCTGTATGTAGAGTCCCTCGTCATACCAGATTGACGGGCTTTCGGTCAGCCGGAAAAGAGAAGAGGCCAGCACAACCCCAATAAGCAACAGAAATAGCGCCTTATGGGAGGCGGTAAATCTCGTATCTATCATCGGCGTATACTAGCACGGCTCCAATATTCTCCGGCTGATAGCGCGGGTTGAGCAGTTTGTCTTTCAGTATGTAGGAGACATGATACTTCGCCAGATACGCTTTGATGTTCGGCCTGATGTCGGTTCGTAACTTATGCTCAAGCGTAGCGAAGACTTCATCGCCGATAAACTCCTGATAGGTCGGCGGCGTCCCGCAATCCTTGTTCCCGTCCCAGAAGAAGAGCATCCGGCATACCTGGATACCGCGTTCAATGGTCTTGGGCTTGTGAGGATAATCCCCGCGGCCGAGGTAGAGGCGCATTTCACTTTCCTTCCGCAGGTCTTCAAGCGACGGATTGTTGAAGTATTGGGAGACGAGGTAGCGTTCGCGGACCTCCCCTTCAGGCATGAGTTCCAGCATCCCGTACATAGCGTAGAGCGTGAAGTGGCGCGTGAAAACGGGGATGTTGGCGGTGATAAAATCGTGCGGGTCGGCCCAGATGACGCTCGGGTTCTGCACATTCTCCTCTAGCCAGGCAAATGGCTTCGCATAGCGCTGCTCATCTTCCCATAGATTCTGTTCCGGGTGCCACAAATCTGGATGGACCGCTGACGGAAGGAAGGGCGAGAAATACTGGTAGGTGTAGTACCCGCTCACTGTGGAGAATAGGGTGAGTGCGGCGACCGCAAATGTCTTCAGTCCTAGAGAGAGCTGTACACGCCGCCGCCACAAGAGCGCCCCGATGCTCACCGTGGAGAACAGGAGCATGGGAAGGATAAAGATGCGGAGATGCTCGCCCGTCTCCAGCAATTTACCGGTGAAGAGGTTGCTTCCCTGCATAACCCAGAGCCCGAGATTGCTCAGGATGAGATACAAGGAGAGAAGCCTCCACTCTGCATCCTGCCGGAGTTCAGGGCTGCGCCACAGGAGTACTGCGAGAAACGCGATAGTAGCGCCGGCCCACCCACCCGAATAGACGACCTCCGCCATCGGGAGATGGGTGTTCACGAGCCCGAGACGACTGACACTCTCCCAGAAGTAGGGCGAGGTGCGGGAGAGCCAGAGAGCGTAGAGCACGACGGGGAGCCCGATAACTCCCCCGATAAGCGAAGAGGAGAGGACCGCCTTCAGGAGCGGCCAGTTCCTACGGAGAAGCGCGTAGAGGAAGAGGAGGCCGAGCGTGATGACAAACGCCTGCCAAAGGTAGGAATAGAGATAGAACATCACTCCCATCATCACGCCGAGGAAGATGGTGTTGCGGCGGCTCTGCTCGCGGATGAAGCGCACAAGCGCGATGCCGAATAAAAAATAGAAGGGGTACACCGGCTGGAGATTGATGGGCCGCCATACATGCGCATACATTTGTAAGTACAGGGCAACGGTGCCGAACACGGCAACCCACGGCGGTGTGCGCACTTCGCGGAACAGATAGTAGAGCGCGAGTGCAAAGAGGAGGCTCCACAGGATGAAATTGAACAGCATAGCTGCGTTGTAGGAGAGACCGGCAAGTTGCGCGAGCGCGTTTATCCATGCGCCGGCGAAAATCACGAGCGGGAGATCAGTATGGTGTTCAAGGAAATACGGATGACCCCCGACAAAAGACCCTTTGACGATTGACTGCACGCGGGCGGGATTGAAGGGCTCGTCGCCGAAGACCGGCATAATGCTTGGCCACGGAGTCCCGAGAACCAGAAACATATCTAGAAATGGGATGGTGGTGAGCACTAGAATGATTCCCAGAAGAACCGCGAGCGATCGATGGAGCCGAAGTAAATCGCCCAGTTTTTGCATAGATAATGGCATCATACCAGAACGCTGTGGTTGTGGTATTTTGTAGCCATGCATAAAGGCAAGACGGTGAGCGTGGTCATCCCGACCTACAACGAGGAGGGGAGCATCCGTGCCGTTATTAATGGGTTCTTTGATACCGGTGTCGTTGACGAGGTGGTGGTGATTGATAACAACGCGCTCGGGAACACGAAGTATGAAGTCGCGCAGACGAAGGCGCGACTCGTTGATGAGAAAGAACATCAGGGCTACGGTCACGCGATGATGCGCGGACTGCGCGAGGCCACCGGCGACCTTGTCATCACCTGTGAGGGCGACGGCACCTTCCTGCCGACTGATATTCACAAGTTCCTTGCCTATACGGACGAGTCCGAGGCGGTCCTCGGCACGCGCACCTCCCGCGCGGCGATATGGTCGGGTGCCTTCATGCCCTTCCCGGTGCGCGTCGGCAACTGGGCCGTTGCGAAATTCCTGGAGGTCCTCCATAACGGCCCGACCCTCACCGATGTCAGCTGTTCCTACAAACTCTTCTCGCGGAAAGTGCTTGAGAGCATCTTTGACTTGTTCCCGCTCTCTTCCGGCAAAGATTCATTCTCTTCGGAAATCATGATTTGGGTCATCCGGCGCGGGTGGGATCCGATAGAAATCCCCGTGGTGTACAAGCAGCGCGTCGGCGTCTCATCGTACACGGGTGACAGCATCGTCAAAGCTGCGGGCATCGGCTTCAGAATGGTGCTGCAGGTGGTCCGCTATCGGCTCATGCATCTTGAGCGCCGCCCCTACAGCTCGTGATATCCTCCGGCATATGACTGACATACGTATACTCAAGGCCGCCAAGCACCCGAAGGGCTGGGGGGAAGAAATCTGGATTATTAATACCGACAAGTATTGCGGGAAGCTGCTTAAGTTTAATAAAGGCGCCCGCTTCAGCGACCATTTCCATGTGAACAAGGACGAGGCGTGGTATGTGCTGGAAGGCAAGTTGGAGCTACGCTACTACAATCTCGCGAACGCCGAGAAGAAAATTAAGATTCTTAAAAAAGGCGATGTGGTGCACATCCCACCGACTAAGCCGCATCAGCTCCACGCACTTGCAGCATCAGTTGTAATAGAAGTCTCCACTCCGCACGACGAAGCCGACTCGTACCGCATCAACAAAGGCGACAGTCAAAAGAAGTAAGTAAAAAGTAAGTGCCGCACTCCCGTGAGGAAGTGCGGCACCGAAGAACTGCGAGATCACGCCCGCGAAACCGTCGCGAGGAGCGGCGTGTGGTCGGCAACACCGTGGAACTGGCGGACTTCTTCGTGAGGGTAGTAACGCCCCGCTCCGAAGATGTAGTCGACGACCACGTGCGGCACTTCGCCACTCTTCAGACGCGCCGTGAGCTTATGGAGCTCGAGGTCCAGCGTGCAGGTAATTGAGCGCGGCGTCCAATCCTTGAAGCGTGAGAGCGCAATGAGTTCCCTGTAGAGCGGACCATTTCGGAGCATCACCATGGCGCCGCACAGAACCATTTCTCCAGTGAGCTTGGCTGCTTCGATGAGAGAATGAAGCGCCGCATAGTGTTGCTCGCTTGCGGTGCCGTCCTTGCTGTACAGGAAATGCGTGTTGCCCACCCGATAGACCCTGCCATCACGAACTACGTCGCATGCAAGGAGCGGTCGGCGCTTGGTCGCGTTGACCATCTCGGGCGTGCTCTCGTTGAAGAACAGCAACTCGGTTGCGTTGCCCATGTAGTACTGTTCGTGCACCCCGCCGACTACGAGATTGGTGCAGGTGACGAGTCCCATCGTTGTGCCATCGGGAAACTGCGTCATCGGCACAAACCGCACAAAGCGGTAAGCCTCGTGCAACTGCGGCACTTCGAAGTCCATCACCTCCTGCAGGCAAAGCACATCCACGTCTGCCTCCTCGGCGCACTTAAGAATACGGGGTACCTGCCCCTTGTCGCGCCCGAGGAAAACGCTCATGATATTCAGTTTCTGCTGGAGCACGGTGTCCTCCTTTCAATGTTCGAGTATGGTTAGAATGCCGTCGCAGGAAATCCTGTTCCGGCGTCACAATAGCACAGATATAGCCTATCTGTCAAATAGCACGTACTGGCCTCTTCTGGATTACCGTAACACCCTTGTGCTTCACGACTTCAGAGGCACATTCGTTTGCAAATGTGATTGCTTTTTCAATATCCCCCGTTTCCACATACTTCACGAGAAGCGCCGCGAAGAAGCTATCCCCCGCCCCGCTGACATCCTTCACCTCCACTTTTTCCGGAACTGGATAGTTCTTCTTGTTGAAGAACGCGCCTTGGTCGCCCTTGGTGTAGATGAGTTTCTTTTCAAGACCCTTCGGGAGAGATGCTTTTGACCGTTCGTATTCGTAATTGTTTATCTTGATGTATTTTGCCTTTGACGCCCAGTTGCCGAGAATCTTTTTCGTATCCATGAAGACATTCTTGTGGTGTTCACAGATATACTTGATATCCGCCTCGGTGAGGAACCCTTTGTTGTAATCAGAGATAGCAATCACATCATACTTGGCGAGTGGGATTTTCTTCATATCAACGCGCGGAATGCGGTGGTCGGTATCCACCCGGATAAACATATGATTCGTTGTGCCGTGCATATAGCGAGTCTTGGTGACCGTCTCCCACGAGTCGTTCGTATAGAGCTTCACGGCAGAGTAAATATTCTTCACATTCCGCTCCACGTTCGCTGCCATGCCGGGATTATCCTTCTGTTCAACAATGCTTAGCACAGGAACCGGTAGGTCAGGCGCCAGGCGCTCGGCCTTACAGTAAACAAATATGTCCCGGCAACTCTCTCCGACGATGAGAATCTTTTTCATACTTCTAGAGCGTAAGAGACGGCGCAATGTGGAGCTCCTCAAACGAGAGCTTCGTGGTTAGCTTTGGCTTCTGAAATAGATCAAGGAGCGCATTCGCGATATCAATCTTGGTCGGGTAATAGAATTCCGTGAGTGCGGTTGAGGTTGGGCACGGCACGCTCGGACACGCTATTGAAATGGGAGCATCTTTGAGCTTGAGGGAGCGATTCTTGGCCACGCTCGCAATAACCTCGGAACCAATACTGAAGGCTTCGTTCGTCGTATCAATGCAAAATAGTCTGCCTGTTTTCGCCACCGAGGTAGCGATGGTTTTATAGTCAATCGGGTTGAGACTGAGGAGGTCAATAAGTTCTACCGATACCTGCTCTCCGATAAGTGCTAATGCTTCGTGCGCCGAGATGAGTCCGTCGCCGTACGCAACAACCGTTATATCCTTACCCTCTTTCACCACCTGTGCTTTATCAAGCGGCAGAGCGTACGGTTCGATAGGCACATTCTGCTTCACATTAAAAAGCCACCGCGACTCCAGCAGAACGACCGGATTCTTATCTTTGAGCGCCGCAATCAGCAGTCCTTTCGCCATTTTCGGTGTAGAAGGTATAACCACTTTTAGCCCGAGAACGTTACCGAAGAGCGAGTAGAGCGCCTGCGTGTGCTGGGGACCGTTCCCCCACTGCCTCCCCACGTTTATGCGCAGAACGAGTGGGACGGGGTGGCCGCCGCCGAGCATATAATTCCACTTCGCCGCCTGGGTGAAAATCTGATCAGCCGCGAGCAGACTGAACTCAACTCTTCCGTGATGCACAATCGGGTGGAGCCCGTTTATCGCCGCGCCGACAGCGAGACCAGTGAATGAAGACTCCGACACCGAGACATCAAGGATGCGTTCCGGATACTTCGCCTTCAGGCCGGCGGTGGTTCCATCAGCGCCGTTTTTGTATGAGACGCCGAGGCCCATCACGAACACAGAAGGGTCAACCTCCATCATCTGGTCGGTCGCCTCCTTCAGCGCCTCGGTGTATTTAAGTATTCTAGGAGGCATAGACATCGGTGTAGAGACTCTCCTTCGCGGGATACGGGGCGGCGACGGCATACTGGATACATTCTAGGGTATAGGCGCGGATATCGTTCTCCATGCGCGCTAGCTCTTCAGCAGATACTCCTTGCGTTAAAAGCTGATTCTTCACTTTCTTAAGTGAATCCTGCTCCAACCGCTTTTCAAGCACATCTTCTTCCCGATAGCCCTGCGCATCGTCAAAGATGGGCGCGCTGTGGGCCATATGCCGATAGGTTACGCATTCAAGAACGGCAGGATTCCCTTTACGCACTTCGGCCACCAGCGTCTTCGCCTTCTCAAATACATCCTGATAGTTATTCCCGTCAGCCTTCATATACGCGACGCCGATGCCGGTAACGACTTTCTCCGTATTGTATTGCTTTGATCTCCGGTCCTGTATCTTTGAGTTGACCGAGTAGAGATTGTTCTCTATGACGAATAGGAGCGGTAATTTAAAAAGCGCTGCGAGATTCAGCGTCTCGTACATCACTCCCTCTTCCGAAGCGCCATCACCGAAGAATACCGCCGTCACCTCATTCCTCTTATTGTATTTTTGTTCAAACGCGCTCCCGCTTGAAAGGGGGATGACGCTCCCGAGTATCGGCGTAGAGCCGACGAAGTTAACCGAGGTATCTACCATATGCATGGACCCTCCCTTGCCTTTGCAACAGCCCTCTTCCTTACCGAGGAGCTCGCAGACCATACGCTTCAAATCGCCTCCTTTGGCGAGGTAGTGGCCGTGCGAACGATGATTGCCCATCGCCCGATCATTCTTCTCCAGAGCGTCGCAGACTCCGACTGCAACCGCTTCTTGCCCGACATAGAAGTGAACGAAGCTCATCACCTTGTTCTCAAGATAGAACTTCGCGATTTCCTCTTCAGCAATACGAATGGAGAGCATTCGCTTATACACGTCCTGTAATGCAGTCTTCATAGGCTACATCTCGATGAGCACTCTTCCTGCTTGGCCGTTTCTCACAAGAGTGATAACCTCGTTTATTTGAGGAAGTTTCATCCGGTGCGTGATGATGCCGTCGGTCTTCAGCACGCCGGCTTTGTGGAGGCGCACATACCGCGCGATGTCCGAGCTTGGCGAGAATCCTCCGCCCTGCGTCGCCTTAATGCTTTTCCCCTCGCCCGCGAAGAGGTGGAGCGCAGTATGGAGCTCTATACTCTCCCCTGGCTTCGGCTGGCCCACCATGATGTAGCGGCCGATACCGCTTAGAAGCGGTATCGTGCTCTCTATCGCTGTCTTACTTCCCGAGGTATCAATGATGACATCTATCTCCTTGGTGCCGAAGGTCTTATTAATCTCTTCTGCTATTGAACTTGTCTTTGAATTAATGAAAAGGTGGGCACCCATGGTCTTGCTGGTCTCTCTTTTATTCTCGTGGATGTCGGTCACGACGATGGGATATGCGCCCGCGAGCTTCGCCGCCTGGATGAGATTCACCCCGAGTCCGCCCGCGCCAACGATAAGCACGCTCTCGCCGAACTTCACCTCCGCCTCCTGATTAATCGTGCCGAGCGCCGTTGAGAGACTGCAGCCGAGAAGCGCACAGAGTTCGTTCGGCGTATCCTGCGGCACCGGAGTAATCCTATTCTCCGAGACTATCGCGTACTCGCACAAGGTATTGACCTTCCCGCTTTTCATCGGCTTACCCTTATAAGTATAGGTTGGGAAGTCTGACTCAATGCCGTCGCCCTTCCGCCAGTGCATCACCACCTTGTCGCCCTTCTTCACGCGGGTAACGCCGTGACCGACCTCCTCAACGATGCCGCACCCTTCGTGCCCCATGAGATGCGGGACGAACTTCGCATTCCCCTTGTTGCCCGCAATCTCCTGCAACTGTGATCCGCAGAATCCGCTTACGAGAATCTTGACCCGTACCTGGCCGAAGGTAAGCGGGGTGAGTTCCACATCCCCAACCACGAGCGGTGCGTCTATTGTCTCGAGTATCGCGGCTTTCATAAAGTCGCATTTTATAGTAAAAATAGAGGGATGTCGAGTATTCTCTTTGATTATCACCAAGGGCTTGGTGACCATATTATATGCAGCGGTATTGTCCGAGAATACTGCAAAAAGTACGATCGTGTCGGCATCTTTTGCCTATCGCGAAACTATCCTTCTATCTCGTTTCTGTACCGCGACCTCGCGAATCTGCGCATCCACCGAGTTGAGTCGTATGCCGAGAAGTATCGCTTCCGCCTCCTGAATGCATTCCGATTTGGGAAGAATCATTACGATACCGTGCACGTTATCGGGGCCTATGACCAGGAATCGGGGATCCTCTTTGAACGCCAAATCTACAAGCTGGCTGGTTTTGACATCAAGAAGAAGTGGGAGAACTTCTTCGTGAAGCGTGACGCTGAAAGAGAGCAGAATCTGGGTAAGAAAGCCGGATTGTCGGGGCCCTATGCGTTTGTCCACGATGACGGTCGCTACCCGCTGGATTCTGCGCGAATTGCCTCCCCCCTCCCGCTCTTTCGGCCGGACCCGAAGCTGACGGAGAGCATGTTCGATTATTGCGGGATTATAGAACGCGCGGATGAGATCCATGTCATTGACTCTTCATTTATGTTTCTCGTGGACTGCCTCCCCTACACGAACCAAAATCAGAAACTCTTCGTCCATCGCTACGCGCGGCTCAATCCGCCCGTCCAGATGCCACTCCTGAAGAAACAGTGGCACATTCTCACTTGATTATGAAGAAGATTATTATTACCAAGCCCGGCTGTCGAGAACTCGCAAATCATTTGTGGAATTATATGAGTGTGTATGCGTATGGTCTGGAGACCGGAGCACGCGTACTAAATCCGTCATTCTCCGCTTGGCACCAATATTTCAACCTCCGGAGCTCTTTTCTCGGGCGTCTATGGGGGATGGTTGATTCGCTCTACGGAAGTTATGTCGTCCGTGCGCATAAGAAGTGCGCCCTGCTCGCAGTGAATGAAATCGTGCACCTGCCGCCGAAGAAAGATGCCTGTGACACGCTTTACTGCATCGGCTGGTTCTTCAGAAATCCTCGCGGGCTGGAGCGATATAGAAAGGAGATTGTCACTGCCTTTGAGCCGAGAGAATATATTCGCAGAGAAATAGACACTGCACTCGCTCCGCTTAGAGGAAAGACGCTGATAGGAGTCCAACTGCGGCAGAAACCCTTCCCGGGATTTCCCAATGGGGACTTCCTCGTCTCCCCTCTACGCGTCCGCCAGATTATTGAGGAGTATCTCCGCGAACATGCACTGGATGCGCGAGATGTTGCGCTTGTGATTGTCTCGGATAAGAATGTTGACCCCCTTGCCTTTGACGGATTCGCCGCACAAGTGATTCGCGCAGATGCCGCCACCTTCCTCTTCTCGCTCGCAAGGTGTAGCGTGGTCATCGGACCAAACTCAACCTCGAGTAATCTTGCCGCGTGGTTCGGCAATGTCCCGCATATCGTCACGACAAACGAGTCAATTGATTGGGAGTACTATCGCGATAAGAAAATATATTTTGAGAACAAATACGCGACCTTTGCGCAGTAGATTTATTTACGAACGAAGATGGAGTTTATATGGGTGTCTGCGTAGAGAGTGTAGCCCTGCGCGAGTACGTAGTCTACAATCGCCTTCTGCTTCTCTTCTTTCCCCGCATCATTAAAGCGCAGTGTCTCCACACACATGACCTGCGGCGCATATTGCTTAAAATCGAGCGACTGCAGTATCTCCAAGTCGTATCCCTCCGTGTCTATTGAGAGGATATCAACTCCGTGCGGGAAATAGGTGTGCATCAGCGAGTTAATCGCGACAAGCGGGATGTCTATCACGCGTTCTATCGCCTGTTTGCCGTAATTCGTGCTTGCCACCATGCTGTCGGCCTCGTCTTTCTTGAAGGTACTCAATTGCTTGGACGTCATGACATAGAACGGGACGCTCGTGCTGTCTCGTGTGCCGATGCCAACATTCAAACAAACATCATTTCTTGTTTTCTTGATTACCCGGTAGACCTCGGGATCCGGTTCAACCAGAACGCCTCTATCCCCCCTCGTGTAGAAGAGGTAGGTATTGTTGTTATAAATGGGGTGATTAGTCCCTATATCAAGATAGGTCGGGTTTTGTATCCCGAGCCTCCTAACCGCAGAAGCAATAATAATGTCCTCTCCGTTTTGCGAATAGCTGTGTTTATATTTCCGAGAGAGCGTGTAGGAAATGAAGTCTGTCCATGTCTTCAGCTTCAGATATTTTGTATTCATACCAGTACTTTAGCGCAAGCTGATACAACCTCGGGTATCGCTATTTTGCCGAGGCAATCAGAATATCCTCTGTTCACTTTATGTCCATCGGTACACAAATCAGCGCGTGAGAGGACCGAAACGGGCGTCTCCGGCGCATACTGCCCTGCTTGCCACCAGTGAATCCCGAGACAGCCCGCGAGCACCACAAGCGGCTTCCCGAGCTGGGCCGTCATATGCGCCATACCGGTGTCCACACTCACTACCCCCCGGCTCCCGACTATCAGATTCATCATTTCTTGGAGCGTGGTCTCGCCAGCGAGTACTCGCGCATTGAGACCCTCCGCTACCTGCTCCGCTTCCGCTCTATCGCCCTTCCCTCCACTTATAACGAGACGAGTATCTGGAAACGCCGTGTGAAGAGCTGTGAGGAGCTCGCGCTTCTTCTCCGGGTGGAGTCCGCGGCTTTTATTGCCGGCAAACAGATGAACTACCAGATACGCGCCGGTAAGACCGTGTTTCTCTGTCACTCGCGAGTCTGGAATGTAGTTGAGCGTGGGCCACTCCTGTCTGACTGGAATCCCCGCGGCGCCAAGCGCTTTGCGCTCAAGGAGCGCGGGGGGCTCCTTCTGGGTAAATGAAACTATCTTGTCATACAGAAGTGCGTTTATCTTTGACGCGTCCACGAACCCGATAAGCCCGCCTCGCTTCGCGAGCAGGCGGGCGGCGAGCTTGCTCGCGAGGCTGAATTTGCCACCCTTTTTACCTGCATATTGTGTTACCACGAGGTCGCTCCCGTGGAAATTAGTCCAGAGATGCGACAACGAACGCGAATTCCGGCGATTCGCTTCAATCACCTCCAGCCATGGGTAGGCGCTGAATAAATCGCGCATCAAATCTCCGTGATTCGCGACTACGATGCCGCAGCGCGCTTGCGGGAATTCTGCATGCACATTCTCCAGGAGGTACTTCCCCATCAGACAGTCCCCCACGGAGGAGGCACGGAAGGTGAGAACTTTCTTGATGTTTTTCATACGAAATGCTTTTGTAGGCGGCGGACTTTATCGCGCAGATTCTGGCCTATCACATATCCCATCGTACGCCACTTGGATAAAATCGGTAGGGGGGCTATTTTCCCTTTCGGCAGGGCAAGGATATCAAAGACTGAGCTCGTCCGACGGAAGAGATACGCTCCCGGATACATACAGAGTGCAATGAGAGAGAGATTCGGTATTTCTCCGAGCACAAGCGCTCCGCTCGAGCGGAACGATAGGTACAGACGGTACTGGTGTTTGCGGAAGAATGCCGATAATGCCGGCAGAGATGCACGATGCGCTCGTAATTGCGAAAGATTGACTTCAAATAACACCGACGGGCGCGCTTCCCGTATGATTCTTCCCGCACCTTGCAGAGCGGCAAGTTCCATACCCTCCACATCAAGCTTCAGGACATCAAAGTGTTCCAATTCCTCGTCGAGCGCGACAATCGTGACACCTCCTTCTCCCACCGAGAGCGAGTGCGCACCCGCATTCCCCTCGCGCACCGATACAATGTCCCCCCGTCCGGCCGATGCACCAAGACCCTTCTCGCGCACATCGGCCGAGACTCCATTGCGTTCGACATTCTGGCGCAAGAGAGCGCAGGTGTGTGCATCCGCTTCGTAGGCGACAGTGCGCCTAGTCTTGCGCGCAAGAGGAATCGTAATGGTGCCGATATGCGCGCCGCCATCAACGAAAATGCTCTGGGGAGTCACGAGCGCGGACAAAAGTTCAACCGTGTCTTTCTGATGGTACTCCCCACGTTCAAAGACCGCGGCCATCTTAGCATCCGCAGTTGTGTCTATCGAGAGCTCGCCGTACGGAGTAGAAAATAGCTTAACGCTCATACTATTTCCTCAGGCGTTGAATGAATGCGTAGAACGGCAGTTTGCGCGCGAAGTACTTCGCGGTGCGCACAAGGGCGCTCTCGCTTATCTTGGCCGGGTACGCGCGTTTCTGCCTCGGCAGTATCTGCAACTTCTCCTCATCTATAGGGAGATTATGCCAAATCAAGCGATTATAGCCGGCGATCTTCAGCGTACCGTCATAGAGCTGAAAAAGTCTCGTCTCGTAGGTATGCTCGGTGTGAAGCGCATCAATAGAATTATTTGTGATACCGAATTTCGGAAATAATTCCCGCACAACGAAAAAAGCGTTTACCTCGTTCGTGGCGACAAGTTCGTATCCCTTACGCTTGCCAAGCTCAACAAGCGCACGGAGCGAGGACCCTTGAAACACGCTCATATCGCGCGGCTGGATAAACGACACCTCGTTAGGAATAGAGGGATTGAATTCCACGACCATCACGCGCGGGCGATAGCCAGTGAGAGAATCCCAGAGATGGTACTCGTTCCCGTCAACATCCAGAGAAAATAGGTCAAAGGTGCGCGGCAACGGCGTCTTGGCGAATATCCGGTCCAGCGAGTACTCTCCTTCAAATGATACGAATGCATTGACGGGATGCGTCCGCTCCACACCCGAATACTCCTGCTGGAGTTTCTCAAAGTAGGTCCGATCAGCTTCTATCAAGACGCCCGACCACCCCCGCTCTTTAATGAGGTGCCATACATTGCTGCCATGGACGCCGTTCAACGCACCGAGCTCAACGCACCACTTCTCCCCTTCGCCGATAATCTGGAATAGCTCCTCAATAACGCCATCTTCCCCGTGTTCCGAGGTAACGGTGCGTCTGGCTGAGAGAAGGCCCATGACCACAGTGTACTACCGGAATTTCAGTTTACGAGCGGCGAAGACCGTCATCTTCAGGAGGAGCCAACCGTGCTTCCATCGGCTGATGTTGGTCGTGCCGTAGACTCTGTCGCGGTAGTGCACCGGCACTTCTACAATCTTCAGGTTCAGCTTCGCCGCGCCGAAGAGAAGGTCGAAGTCGCCGAACGGGTCGAAGTCGCCGAAGAACGCGCGGTGCTTCTTAATATTCTCGTAGTCCTTCTTCCAGATTACTTTTGTCCCGCAGAGCGTGTCCTTGAGCGGCTGGCCGAGGATGGCACTGAAGGCGAAGCTGAAGAACTTGTTCCCGAAGAAGTTCAGTAGGCGCATAGCACCTTTCTCCACCGGATAGACCAATCGCGAACCGTTGATGAAGTCGCCGCGGTTCAGAGTGATTGCACGGTAGAATTTCTCCATCTCCTCCGGCGGCACGGTCATATCGGCATCAAAGATGGTGAGAATGTCTCCTGTCGCCATATCAAAGCCCTTGCGCACCGCATCTCCCTTGCCCTTGCCGCTCTGCACCGCTACTTGAATCCGCTTATTGCCTTGATACGCCCCCTTGACCCGCTCCATTTCTGCAAGCGTGTTGTCGGTTGAGTGCCCCTCAATAAAGATAATCTCCGTAAACGCCCCGAGCTCCGGCAACTCCTTCACAATCCGCTCTATGGTCCCCGCCTCGTTTCGCGCGGGAACAACGATGGAGAGTGACGGTTTCGTGTTGGCCTTTTGTTCCGGGAGGGGACGAGCGACCGCGTAGTGGATAAGACAGAGGTACGAGAACGGCCACAAATTCGCAAGAACGCTATTGAAGAAGGCGGAGACGAGCGGTACATACTTCGGGAACAGCATCTTCCCCCCTGACTTCACGACCTCAAACCCGGCGAGGTGGAGGAAGTTCCGCAAATCATGAGGGGATATCCAGTTCTGCTCCACGGACGGGGAACGCAGTCCAAGCCACGATGCGAGGCGCAAAATAGGTTCCCAGAGCGTACTGTACTGGGTGATGACGATACGCCCATCCGGTAAGAGACGCGCACGCGCCGCCCCGAGGAAACTTTCAATGTCGTACACATGTCCAAGAATGTCCGTTGCGACAATATAATCAAACTCTTCTTTCGTCTTTCCGAAATCCATATGCGGATCATCAACGACCAGGGTGCGCGCTCCCTCGGGGACGATAAAACGCACCAGGGATTCAACATAGCGGTGATAAAAATTCCCTATTTTCTTGCCTGCTTGCATGTGTATATCGTGCTGATTATGACGCCTGACTGAGTCTGGAACAGACTATCACACTTCTCGAAATAACGGCTATAAAATCCGTCATAGAGGGGCGGAATGCCCACCACGAGGAACTGCCCGTCGTAGCTGGCGAAGAGCTGCTCATGCCCCGCCTCAAAGGCCGGTACGGCATAGAATCGCCCTGCATACTTCCCCATCTTTGAGAGTTCGTACGCGCCCACGTCGTTGTAGGTGATTATCTTCTCTACGGCGCTTGACTCTTCAATAAAGGAGAGGGATGCGGCAAGCGCCGTCGGCGCGCTCCCATGTATCTTCCCGAACGAGAACTCCTCAAAGAAGAGCGCGTTGTACGAGAGGCCCGCAAGCAGGACGACGACCAGGACCCCTTGTCGCCAGCGCGGTACGAAGAACCCTATACCTACGGCAACAAAAGAAATGAGGAATCCGAGGAAAATAGGGAGGAAGGAGACATAGAACCCAAGCGGTCCCGAACCGCCGTTAAAGGGAGTGAGGACATTCAATTGGCCGTGAAGCACGGAGAGAAACCACGCGGACTTCGGATAGAGTGGGACGACCGTCTGTGAGACGAATGCGCCGCATAGAATAACGGCGGCAGATACAATGCCTGCGCCAAACCAGAAGCGGGATAGAGAATACGATTTCATCCAGTGCGACAGTACTGCGCCCGAGAGGACACAGAGCGGAATAATCGTGAACATGAGGTACTTGTCGAGCGCCCCACGCGAGAAGTCAAAGAGGATGAAATAGAAAATGAGACCGAGAATAAGATAGAGGACGAAGATGCGCGTCTTCTGGAGAATATCGCGAGAGAGGAAGACGAGCGGGACGAGAAGAAGCGGCGACAGATAATAGAGCGCTTTCACTGACTGCACGAGTACTTGCATATAATTCCGGTCGGCGAAATGTATATAGGCGCGCGCATGCTCTATCATTCCTCCGAATTGAAATACGGGGTTGACGAGTCGTATACCGATGAATCCTAACGCCAGGAGAAAACCGAGTCCGAGGAGCCCTGCGCCCAGCAGCTTCAGATGCCGAAGTTGTATGAATTGACGGCGCTCAATCAAGAAATCCGCACATAGCGCACCGAGTACGAGTACGAAACTCAATTTGACCATGAGACCGGTGACAAGCGTGAGCCCGAGGAGTCCGGCCCAAAGGATTTTCCGGGTCGGGTGCTCCCGGAGGCGGTCGTAACAGTACACTGCCGCCAGAAAGAGCGTCGGGAGAATTGCACCATCGGTGTCCACCATAAGCGACGCCCACACCCCATAAAAAGAGACCGCATAGAGCCCGACTGACCATAGCGCCGCGCTCTCATCAAACCTCCTGCGGACAACAAGGAAAAGCAGAGCGAAAGAAAACAGCCCGAAGATAAGGGGAAGTACCCGCATATTCTCTCCGCCAAATACAACCGCGTCCGTCCTGAATAAGAGCGCAGTCAAGGGCGGGTGGGTGAGAAAGGCGCTGGCGGCAGCAAGACTGGTCTCTGAAGCGACAACCGTCTTGAATTCGTCTTGATAGTAGGAGAGGTACAGCCCGGGGATACGTAGGAGAAGAAACAGCGCAAGAGTGCTTATCAACAGCGCTCTGGTCGCAGTGTTCATACCGATTCGGAACGAAAAACAAACCGCTGATAGATGAAGAAGCTCCCGCATGCAATGAGCAGGCTTGCGATAATCTGGGCTACGAGATAATGGAGACCGACCACCTCAACGCCGAAATAGACAATGAGCGTGTTAAGGCAGAGGTTGGTAACCGAAATGAGGAAGTAGAGGCCCATTTGAGAATGTATGCCCGCACGCTCGCGATCGCGGAATGTCCAGAATTTCTGCAAGGTGAAACTCACAAGAAAAGCGAGGATGAAAGCGAATACCGATGAGAGCAAATACCATATGCCAAGGATGTCGGTGAACAGATAGAGGAGCGCGAGGTCAACACTGACGGCAATACCGCCTGAAATCAAAAAGCGCAGGACCTTTGTATGCGTGGGGTATCGCTCATCAAGCGATGCGTAGGTGTTTTTGATGTTGTGTATCATGAGGAGGAGTCTATTTCGCGGGAGAGCGCGGTCGCAAGTGCGGTAAGGGCATTGTGAGCTACGAGTGTCTTAAGTTTCTGAGATATGATATCACGCCTGTCGGGCGGCATCGCGAGAAATGTCTTGAGGCGAGCAGCAAGCTCCTGTGCTTCAGAAAATGCGGCTTCTCGCCCTAGAGCATCTGCGAAGTCCTCGCTTGCCGCGAGGACGAGACATCCTGAGGCCGCCGCCTCAAAGAGCGTTTTATCAAGCATGCCGGAGGGAGAAGTATTCACGAAGATATCATGCGCGCGATAGAGGTCGGGAGTCTGGTTCTGCGGAACGCCGGGCACGAATGAGATGCGGTCTAGAAGCGTGCGGGCTCTCTCCTTGATTCCCCGATAATACCTTTCATCTTGCGGGAGCGGCGAACCGACGAAAGTTGCGGTGAAATCAACATTCGTTCCTGCAAGTTCCGTAAGGGCGTCAAGAAGCATCTCGGGGCGCTTGCTCGGCGCCATTCGCGCGAGAAACAGGATTGAGTGCGGTGCGCGCGCGACCCGCGTATCAGGGGAGAACCGCTCCGTGTTAACGCCCACGGGCATGAGAACTGTCTTTCTGTACCGTGCCGTGTAGGAGTGCTTTGAGGTGCAGAAAATCTTGTTGCAGAAGAGGCTAGCCATATCTGTTAAGAGCGAGCCCGCATAGTGATTGCGCCAGAGGTACACTCGCTTGCCGAGCAACCTCCAGAACCAACCGGCAAGAAGAACGTACTCTTGGTTCATATGCACGAAGACGGCATCGTACTCGTCTCGCAGTTTCCAGACAAGCGAGAGAAATCGCCATGCGTATCGTACACGGCGAAAAACACTATCATATATGATAGTGTTTTCCGCCGCGATGCGTTCCTTGCCGAGCGAATGCACGCGTACATTCGCCGGGAGCGCGTGCTTCCCTTCTCGGAGGCAAATAACTTCAATTCGCTCAACATGCTTCGCGAACTCTTCTATCCAACGCACGAAGAACCCGAGGACTGGGTCCTCTGTATCAACCGCTTGCGTAACAATAAGGAGTCTCATGCAAACCTTGCGAGATCCTCGGCGATACGACTTGGAATATCTCCTGCCGCGGCGAGATGCGCGCGAGCGGTCTCTTCGGCGTGACGCGGGAGCTCCTGCCGCACGGAATTATCTTCAATGAATCCTACAATGGCGAGCGAGAGCGCGGTTGGATCGGCAACAGGGACTGACAATATATCCTCATATCCCTTGAATACTTCGCCGACGATACCGACATCGGTAGTGATGAGCGGGACTCGGGCAAGCGCCGCTTCTATGAGGGTGCGCCCGTACCCTTCGTACGCGCTCGCCTGGATAACCGCCTGCGCGCTCCGCATAAGGCCCCACGCATCGGGGCGGGACCCCAAGAAAATGACCTGCTTCTCAAGACCAAATGAGCGGGTCATTCTCTCGAGCCGTCCGCGCTCGCTGCCATCTCCGACGATGAAAAGTCCGACCATCGGGTAGTGCGCCACAACGAGTTTGAGTGCCGCAAGAATGTCTTCTATGCGCTTCTCGGGCTCTAATCGCCCAACGGTGATGAGTGCGAAGGTGAAGGGGTGATTGGGTAGTCGCACAGCTTCAGGCACGACCGGGCTGACCGGCACCGGGATGACCGCTGGCTCCGCGATAGATGAGCCGTAACGAGCGAGAAGCGATGCTTTCACGCGCTCCGATACAACACGGATACCCTGCGCCATCGGCAGGACGCGCTCGGCAATCCCGCGGCGCCAGCGATTAAGAAAGGGCATCCGAACCTGCGGCGAGCGCCAATTGCCACTCTTCACAAACCACGGAGAGAGGAAGTCCGTGTGCACCTGGATATGCAATTTCGCGTTTGTGCCTTGTACCGCGCGGAGGGCGGCGAGTCCGTGCTCAAAGGGATCCTGGGCCGATACGACCTCAATACCGTACTCCTGGATAAGCGCGTTCGCGCGCGCAGCGAGCGCGCGAACGCGGAAAAGCTTCCATGCATACACGGGGTGGAGATACAGATTCCCGTCTTGTTCGTCGCGTACTCCAAAATCAGCAGAGGAGACGATATGGAGCTCGCCTATCGTAGCGGCGTAGGCGCGCATACGCTCACGAGCGGCGCTTGCTGTATCAAATATCGTCGGGTCGTTGGAGACAAAAAGTACTTTCATAATGAGGTGAGGAGTCGTGCAGTCGCGTCAAGCATCTGCAGCAGCGAGAAGTTGCTCGTGCGCTTCAGTGCGGCGAGAGCACGCTCCCGCGCGGCGGTGCGATTCTCTGCCACTGTCGTGAGGGCCTGCCGAAGAGAAGCGTCGTCCCCTGGAGGTACGAGAAGGCCGGTCTCTCCTTGTGTAACGAGCTCTCCGTTTCCACCTGCGCTCGTCGCAATAACCGGCGTTCCAAGTGCCATTGCTTCAATAAGCACATGAGAGAGACCTTCATAGTGCGAGTTGAGAACGAAAACGTCAGCCGCCTTTATCCAACCGAGCGCTTCAACACGCGGAAGTCCGGAAGCTATGAACACGCGCCAATTCGCGTGCTCCTGTGCTATGCGTTCAATTGCTTCAAATCCTTTCCAAGGAACGCGCCTGCCGGCAGACACGATAAGAAACTCTCCCTCTTTCTTCTGGTGTACGGACAGATGCGCGGGGAGTTCAATCGCATTATAAATCACGGAAATCTTCTCGCCCGAGATGCCCCACGCCGTCACGATAGTCTTTAGATATTCGCTCGGCACAATGACGCGCACGGCGCTTCGTGCGACGAGCGTCTGGACTCTTTGCAGTCTGCGTACGAAGAAAGATCTTTGCGGCGTGCGCACGAACTCGTCCAGACTCTGCGTGACGCCGAACCGTTGTCTGCCCTGTTCCCACGCGTAGTCGCCAACTATCTTCACGAGAAAAGGTTTGTGTAATATCCGCGCTGCCCACATAGCTGGATACCCGACCGATACGGGATCAAGGGCAAGAATCGCATCAGTCCCTATGGCATTCCAAAACACACGCAAGAAATATAGGAGGTGACGGATAAACTTCGGGAAATGACGAACATCGCTGAATTTCACCAATTCAACCTCAATGCCCTTTCCCGGCAATCCCTCCTCCAGAAGCCTGGAATAGGTCGCCGGACCGCCTATGTCAGGCGGGTACAGAGGAGTCGCAATGACGAGCTTCATACGCCTATTCTAGCGAATATATCGCGCATCTGCTTGGCGATGAGATTCCAGTCATATTTCTCCGTCACCATACGCTTGGCGTTCGCGGTCACCCGCGCGGCTTGTGCCGGATGCGCGAGGATATCCCTTACCGCCTCGGCTATCTGCTCGGGAGAGTCCTTGTCTACCGCCCAACCGGTTGGCTCCTTATCAGGGTTACGCTTCGCATCAAAGAGAAAGTCAACAATACCGCCCTCTTGGGTTGCAATGACAGGCAGTCCTGCCGCCATCGCCTCCATAAATGAAATCCCGAATCCTTCAGTGCGCGACGGACGGATGAATATGTCGGCAGCGTGAAGATATGTCGGCATCACGCTGCGGTCTATATGGCCGAGAAATTCAACGCGGTCTTGTACGCCGCATCTTCGTGCGAGCTCTTTGAGCACTGGCTCCTCGGGTCCGCTACCGAGCACCTGGAACCGCACCTCGGGAAGAAGCGCGAGTGCCCGTATGACATCATCGATTGCATTCTTAGATACGAGACGCGAGGTGGTAATCAAGGTCGTCTGCTCGTGTGGAGTAGGCACACCGGAGAACTCTTGTATCGAGACACCGTTTGGCACAATCTCTATTGGCCCAGTAAACCGACGGCTACGTGCCCAACGAGCAAGATAATTGGAGAGCGGGAGTATGATGGCAGCTCGGGTAAATGCACGCGTGAAAAGCGGCCAGAGAGGAACCATTGTGCGTTCAATGTGTGGTATCGGATCCCCTTCTTGGAGACTCAAGGCATACGGCACATCTGGGTGGAAAAGGTTGAAGAACGCCGCAGGCACTCCTGCTGAGTGCGCCATCATCGCCCATATCGCATCGAATTTCTTCATTCTGTATAATCTCCATGCGACATGAGCTGCACCGAATTGAAACAGAAATTTGTCTAATTTCCCACTGCCATTTCCAATTCGATGCACCATTATGTTGCCTATTCTTTCCTCACGCTTATCTGTGTTGGAGAAACGAAGCGTCACCAAGTGAAATTCTATATCGCGTATGCGGTCGGTCACTTCCTTGATGGCGACCTCCGCCCCGCCCACATGCGGATAGTAGGCGAGCGAAAAAATGAGCACCCGTTTCATACCTTACGGACTTCCGCAATGTAGTCAGTAAGCTTCTTGTGCGGGGTCCAACCGAGTGCTCGCGCTCTTGTCGTATCGAGGGACGCCTCCATGCGGTTTCCTTTCCGTTCGGGGAGCATGGTAATGTCCCCGCCGAACATGTGTGCGACTTCAAGTATCGAATAGGATTCATCGGCACCAAGGCCGAATTCGTCCCCTTCGCCCTTCTCTCCCACAAGAAGAAGACCGGAAATAATGTCGTCAATGTGGGTGAAATTCCTTTTCTGGCTTCCAGGGGCGACAACGGTGAGCGACTCTTGACACAGACGCTTCTGGCGAAATATCTCAATAAGGGTGCCGTACGCGCCTGCCCTCTCTCTCGGACCGTATACATTATAAAAATACGTGACAGCGTATGTACGGCTGTACCATGCGCCGTAATTCTGAACGAGCTCGGTATTGCTTGCTTTTGTCCACGCATAGGGGCTCTGCATACGGCCGAGCCCACCGTCGCCAAACTTCGTTGATGAGCCAGCATAGATGAGTTTGCCGCCCCTCTTCCGCCAGAATTCAAGCACGCCGAATGTCCCATCCTTGTTCAGGTCCCAGACAAGCGCCGGCTCTTCTAGGCTCTTCTCAACGCGGGAATATTCGCCGAGGTGGTAGATGAGATCGGGCGTCTCGCTGATATGCTTCTCAATGTCTTTCGTGTGCCCCTCGCGATACTCCACGCCCGCGACATGATTCTCGCGACTGCCGGTGAAGTAGTTGTCCAGCGAGATAACCTCATGGCCGT
>CAYQJR010000004.1:0-25864 GCA_964418065.1 uncultured Candidatus Saccharibacteria bacterium
GACGAAGACGGATTCTGCGAAAGCAAGATTGGTGTTGTCTTTGACCCCGCCCACGATGATAGGGGTGGTTGGGCTCGAGACATCAATGATGCGGAGGGAGTTGTCGTTGCTGTTCGCCACATAGGCATAGCGGCCGGAGACATAGACGGAAATGGCACCGTCGAGATTCGTGGCGTCTTTGACCCCGCCCACGATGACCGGAGAAGTGGGGCTGGAGACATCAATGATGCGGAGGGAGTCGTCGTTGAGGCTCACCACATAGGCGTAGCGGCCGGAGACATAGACGGAGAAGGCGCCGTCGAGATTCGTGGCGTCTTTGACCCCGCCAACGATGACAGGAGTGGTTGGGTCCGAGACATCAATGATGCGGAGGGAGTCGTCAACCTGGTTCGCCACATAGGCATACCTACCTGAAACGAAGACTGAGCGAATGCTATCCAGGTTGGTGGAGTCCTGTACTCCCCCAACAATAGTAGGAGTAGAACTTGCCAATGCATCCCCTCCCGCCTGAAGGAAGGAACCCCCGAGAAGGGTCAGTTTCTCCTGAGGGCTGGTAGTTCCGATACCTACTTTCAGTCCATTAGTGATGACGAAGCTACTGGTGGTTGCTGCGCTTGTTGAGCCGATGGCGAAGGCGGGACCTGTGATGCCATTTGGATTAATGGAGAGTTGTGCCCACGGACTCGTGGTCCCGATGCCGACATTGCCGGTAGAGTCGATACGCATTGCTTCAGTCAGGCTTCCTGGAGTTCCCTTTACATAAAACGCAAGAGCAGACTTGGGAGTAGAGGTAGAAACGTTGGTGAAGACAGAGGCGATGCGAGCAGTACTCGTAGCGGTCGTGGTTGCGTTCGAGCAGTTAGCGAGACTGCAGTATGTAGCACTGCTGAATAGGAGGCCGGTGCCGATGCCGCTTGCGATAACAGAGGTCGAGGAGGTGCTCGTGTGGAAGAGGTTGGCGACGTCCACCACAGAAGAGAGATTGTTGTCGGCGATGCCTACGGAGAGAGCGGGAGTGGCAGCAAGGGAGGTGGTGGCGAACATACTGAATGTCCCGGCTCCTTGGGAGAACAATCCTCCTTGGCCGATGCCAAGACCGCCGCGGACATAGAGCTGTCCGTCGGCTATAACATCATTCTTCACCTGGAGAGTGCCGGCTTCGAGCGAGTGGACGATGGCCGATTGGACTTCTATGCCGGAGATGTCGATGATGCGGAGGGAGTCGTCCTGCTGGTTCGCAACATACGCGTACCGGCCGGAGACGAAGACGGAATAAATGTTATCAAGATTTGTAGCGTCCTTGACACCACCGACCATGAAGGGAGCGGTGGAACTTGCGACATCAATGATGCGCAGGGAGTCGTCGTTTCTGTTCGCAACATAAGCATAGCGGCCGGAGACGTAGACGGAGCCAGCGGTATCGAGGTTTACAGAATCCTTGACACCGCCGACGATGACGGGAGCGGCGGGATTGGAGACGTCAATGATGCGCAGCGAATCGTCGAGATTGCTCGCAACATACGCGTACCGGCCGGAGACAAAGACGGATTGGGGACTATTGAGGTTTGTAGCGTCCTTGACGCCGCCGACGATAAAGGGCGCGGCGGGGTTAGAGACGTCAATGATGCGGAGGGAGTCGTCGGTCTCATTGGCGACATACGCGTACTGGCCGGAGACAAAGACCGAGCGAGGAGTATCGAGGTTGGTGGCATCCTTGACTCCACCGACGATGAAGGGCGCGGCGGGGTTAGAGACGTCAATGATGCGGAGGGAGTCGTCGGTGAGGTTTGCCACATACGCGTAGCGACCGGAGACGAAGACGGAATGAGGACCAGCGAGGTTTACAGAATCCTTGACACCGCCGACGATGACGGGAGCGGCGGGATTGGAGACGTCAATGATGCGCAGGGAGTTGTCACCATAGTTTGCCACATACGCGTACCGGCCGGAGACGAAGACGGAAATGGCGGAATCGAGGTTTACAGAATCCTTGACACCGCCGACGATGACGGGAGCGGCGGGATTGGAGACGTCAATGATGCGGAAGGAGTCGTCGGTCTGATTCGCAACATAGGCGTACCGGCCGGAGACGTAAACGGAAGAAGCACCATCGAGGTTTGTTGCGTCTTTGACTCCGCCAATAATCGTAGGCGTTGAACTTGCCGTGACATCCCCTCCCGCTTGGAAGAAGTTGCCGCCACGAAGAGTGAGTCTCTCCTGTGGAGAGGTTGTCCCGATACCCACATTCCCGCCGTTCGTCACGATGAAACGAGTGCCCGTGGTTGAACCGATGGCGAATGCAGGGCCGCTGATGCCGTTCGGGTTAATGGAGAGCTGGGCCCACGGACTCGTGGTCCCGATGCCGACATTGCCGGTGGAGTCGATGCGTAGCTTCTCGGAGAGCGTAAAGCCGCTCAATGTCGAGAAGGTGAGAGCCGAGGTGGTGGCGGTGCCGCCGGCGGCGGTGAAGACTCCGGCGATGCGAGCGATGTCAGTGGTGGTGGCGCTGGTGTTCCCTGCGGCGAAGAGAAGGCCGGTGCTGATGCCATTAGCTCCTGGGGTGGTGGTAGCCCAGCCACCGTGGGTGAGCGTCATAACATCAACATTGGAGCTGGTGTTGCTATCAAAGGTGGCGGCAGAGAGTGTTGGGGAGAGTGCGAGCGAGGTGGAGGTGGACTGGATGAAGGAGCCGGAGCCGTTTGCGTAGAGACCTCCCTGCCCGAGGTTCAACCCGCCACGAACATAGAGGTTGTTACCGACATCAATGTTGTCCCATGCGGTGATGGATGAAGACTGAAGGTTGCCGATAAGGGCGGTCGGCATATCGATACCGGCGAGGTCAACGACTCTCAAGAAACCGCTCCCGTTCTCTGCGATGTATGCGTAACGACCGGAAACGTAATTGGCGACCGCCGTGCTTCCTATCGTGAACGTACCCACAATAGTTGGATTTGTAGCAACACTGATATCGATAACGGTCAGATAGTTATTACCACTAGGACGAGATGACACGTATGCATAGCGGCCAGAGACAAATACATTTGTCGGTCTATCAAGCCACACATTATCAGTCAGATAACCCACGATCGAAGGGCTCGCAGGATTCGACACGTCAACTACAGTAAAGCCCCCGGTGGTACTGGAGCCTTTAGACGCCACATACACATACCGACCGGACGCATAGATAGCGTGAGGAACATCTGAGCCGATTTGCCAAGCGAGTCTCACACTATCAGTTACCGAACCAACCCGCATAGGATTGCTTGGATTGGCAATATCAATCACTGATAAGGTACCGCCGGCATCTGCAAGCATGTACGCATAGTGACCTGCGATAGAGAGAGTAAATTCACTTGCACTTAGAAGAAGGCTACCCACTATAAAAGGTGCTGTAGGATTCGAGATGTCCACTACAGTAAGACGACCCTGAAAGGACGCTGCTACATAGGCATAGCGTCCGGAGACCACAATCGAATTGGAATCACCGGTTCTCAGAAGGTCAGTGTCTTGGACCGTCCCCACCACCTTAGGGGCGTTTGGCTTTGAAACGTCGATGATAGTTAGACGATTAGTGGTGGTCACATACGCATAACGACCAGCCACGGAAATGCCCGAGGGACCGTTTAGGACTGCCGCATCAGTGACACTTCCCACACTTATGGGGCTTGCTGGATTTGAGATATCGACAACCGTAACGCTGTTGCCGTTCGCGGTATATGCATAACGCCCTGAAACATACACATCTCTTATGCTTGATACGCTTACGCTTCCTGCCGTCTTCATATGAAAGTCGCGGACATTGCCGAACTCCTGTGGGGTGGTAGAGGCGCCGGTGGTGCTGGCGTAGGTGTTGGAGAGGAAAGACATCAGGGCACCCGTGGCAGTGGTGGAGGTGGACTGGAGAATGGCGAAGGCGGGATTGGTAGACGAGGCACTGATGGACAGTCGGGCATATGGCGACGAAGTGCCAATCCCCACATTCCCCCCATTCGTCACGATGAAGTTGGTGGCGGTTGACGAACCGATAGCGAACGCGGGACCCGTGATGCCGTTGGGGTTAATGGAGAGCTGTGCCCACGGCGAGGTGGTGCCGATGCCGAGATTCCCATTCTGGTCGAGGCGCATCTTTTCAGACAGAGTGAAGCCACTGAGCGTAGAGAAGGTGAGCGCGGAAGTGGTGGCGGTGCCGCCGGCGGCGGTGAAGACGGCGGCGATGCGGCCGATACTGGTGGTGGTGCCAGAGGTGTTTTCTGCAGAGAAGAGGAGGGCGGCACCGATGCCGTTTGAGGCGGTTGAAGAAGCGGAGTGGTTAATGGTGAGCACATCCACTACCCCACTGCCGTTTGAATCTATGATGGAGGCGGAGAGGGCTGGAAGGTTGGCAAGGGAGGTGGTGGCGAAGGTGGTGAAGGAGCCGAATCCTTGGGAGAACAATCCTCCTTGGCCGATGCCAAGACCGCCGCGGACATAGAGTTGTCCGTCGGCTATAACATCATTCTTCACTTGGAGGGTGCCTGCTTCAAGGGAGTGGACGATGGCCGACTGAACTTCGATGCCGGAGATGTCGATGATGCGGAGGGAGTCGTCGTTGGTGTTTGCCACATACGCATAGCGGCCGGAGACGAAGACGGAAAGGGCACCATCGAGGTTGGTGGCATTCTTGATGCCACCAACCATGACGGGAGCGGTCGAACTAGAGACGTCAATAATGCGCAGGGAGTCGTCACTGATGTTCGCAACATACGCGTACCGACCGGAGACGAAGACGGAAAATGGTGCATTTAAGTTCGTAGCGTCCTTGACTCCGCCTACGATTGTGGGTGAAGCCGGATTAGAGACGTCAATAATTCGAACGGAATCGTCGATCTGACTCGCAACATACGCGTACCGGCCGGAGACGAAAACGGAATTAGCAAAATCGAGGTTTGTGGCATCCTTGACTCCTCCGACGATAGTAGGAGAGGCCGGATTAGAGACGTCAATAATGCGCAGGGAGTCGTCGACACTGTTCGCCACATAAGCATAACGGCCGGAAACGAAGACGGAAGATGCGCCATTGAGGTTGGTAGCGTCTTTTACGCCGCCGACGATGAAGGGGGCAGCGGGGTTAGAGACATCAATGATGCGGAGGGAGTCGTCGTCTTGGTTTGCCACATAAGCATAACGACCAGAAACGTAGACAGAAAAGGCTCTATCTAGGTTCGTGGCATCCTTGACTCCGCCGACGATTATGGGTGAAGCTGGATTAGAGACATCAATAATGCGCAGGGAGTCGTCGGTAAGACTTGTCACATATGCATAGCGGCCGGAAACGAAGACGGAAGAGGCGGCATCGAGGTTTGTGGCATCCTTGACTCCGCCGACCACGACGGGAGAAGAGGGGTTGGAGACATCAATAATGCGCAGGGAGTCGTCGGTCTGACTCGCAACATACGCGTACCGGCCGGAAACATAGACGGAAAAGGCTCCATCAAGGTTGGTGGCGTCCTTGACGCCCCCGACGATGGTGGGTGTTGAACTTGCCATACCATCCCCGCCAGCTTGGAAGAAGTTGCCGCCACGAAGAGTGAGTCTCTCCTGTGGAGAGGTTGTTCCGATGCCGACCAATCCCCCGTTCGTCACGATGAAGTTGGTGGCGGTTGACGAACCGATAGCGAACGCGGGACCCGTGATGCCGTTGGGGTTGATGGAAAGCTGTGCCCACGGCGAGGTGGTGCCGATGCCGAGGTTGCCAGAGGCTGCGAGGAAGATTGAGGAGGTGGCGGTAAGGGTGTTGGTGCCGCTGAAGTATGGGAGCTGACCGGTGGTGCCGGTGTAGAGAGAGGAAGTGGCGATGGTAAGGGAGCCGGAGACGCCGCCGACGAGAGCGCCGAGGGTGCCCGAGTATGAGAGGCCGAGTCCGGTGGAGAGCGATGAGGTTGCCACCGACTGATAGATGCCGCCGGTGCCGCCGTACAGAAGTTGAGATACCGGAGCGGTGGTGGTGCCCGTGCCGCCGTAGAGGACACCGATGGAGGTGGTGGCGCTAACGAGGCCGGCGTTGGCCTGGAGTGGACCGTTTAATCCTGTGGCGAGCTGGAGACCGCCGGTGCCGGAGACAGTGAGTGCGGTGGAGGAGGCGTAGGGGAAGGTGCTGGCAAGGGTGGTAGAAGTAGCAGTGAAGTATTCAGAGACGGTCTGTCCCACCACCGAGAGCTTGGCGTAGGGGGAGGTGGTCCCGACGCCGACGTTGCCGCCCATGAGGAGAGCCGAGTAGAGAGTAGCGCCAGCGGGACCAGAGGGGTTCGAATAAATACCTATGGATTTTGCGGCCACGCTACCAGCAACGATAGTGGGCTCTGAATAAACTCCGTACACCGTGTTCCCACCAGATCCGTTAGGGTCCAATGAAGGATTAACGTCCAGACCAATGGCTGTTCTTACTCCACCTCCTAGGTTCCTATACAGTGTGGAGATCTTTGTGGAGGTTGAAAAGGATCCTAGACTGAGGACACCTCCGATGGTTAATTTTGAAGTGGTATCTGTGGTTGTTCCGATGCCGACATTCCCGCCGTTCGTTACGATGAAGTTCGTCTCGGTGGAGGAGCCGATGGCGAAGGCGGGACCCGTGATGCCGTTCGGGTTGATGGAGAGCTGGGCCCAGGGACTCGTGGTGCCGATGCCGACATTACCATTATATAGAGCGGAGAGGATTGGAGATGTCCCGGTCGCGTTGTTGAGCGAGAAGATTGCAGAGTTCTGCGACCTGCTCGTAGTGGCGTTTAAGGTGAAGTTCCCGTTCACCCCAAGACCGCCCGAGAGGAGCGCGTTGCCCGTGACCTCCAGCGTGCCGTTAGAGAAGATATTCCCCGCGAAGATGGAGCCGCCAGTAGAGCCCTGACTTCCGTTTGAGTTCGCGTCGCCGAGGGTGCCGCCCGCGAGGCCGAGGAGGTCAATGTTGCCGTTAATCATCACTCGCTGGAGCGGAGCGTATTGGACAAGGGTTTTGGTTGCGCTGTTGCCGCCGAGTACATATATATAGCCGTTTGCGACGACTGCGGCGGCCGAGTCTTCTCCAGTAGAGAGAGCGGTGGCGTACTGCCAGCTTCCGAGCGTGCCGTCACTATTGAGCTTCGCGTACTGGACCGTGTTCGTGTTGGTCGCGCCGCCGAGCACATATATATAGCCGTTGGCGACTACCGAGCTGTGTGCCTGCGTCGCGACCCCGAGCGAGGTGGCGGTCGTCCAGCTCCCGAGGGTGCCGTCGCTATTAAGCTTGGCGTAGGTGACGGTGGTCGTCGCGACGATGCCGTCATTGCCGCCGACGGCATACACATAGCCGTTGGCGACCACCGAGGTGTGGTTGAACGCGCCAAGAGTCGGGAGTGCGGTGGTTGTCTGCCAGCTCCCCACCGTGCCGTCGGCGTTCAGCCTCGCGTACTGCACGAGAGTCTGATCGTTCACTCCGCCGAGCGCATAGACAAAGCCGTTCGCCACGACCGAGGAGTGCGAGTTCTGTCCTGTACCGAGGACGGTCGTGGTCTGCCAGCTCCCGAGCGTACCGTTCGCATTCACCTTCGCATACTGGACAGTATCGTCGCCTCCCCCAGTCCCGCCGATGGCATACACGTAGCCGTTCGCGGCGACAGAGGTGTGGAGTGACTCCGCAGTCGCGAGCGGCGTGGTGCTCGCCCAGCTGCCGACGGTGCCATTCGCGTTAATCTTCGCGTACTGCACATTCGTCTGGGCAGTTCCGCCGACGCTCCCGCCAATCACATACATATACCCGCCCGCGACCACCGCCGTGTGGCGAAGCACGCCGGTCGCGAGCGAGGTCGTGGTCGTCCAGTTGCCGAGTCCCCCGCTCCCCGTGAACGAAGCGATGGCGTTTGCGAGCACGGTACTCGTCGCCTGACTCACCGAGAGGTTATAGGCCGGCGACGATGTCCCGATACCCACATATCCACTGTTTGTGATGATGAACTGCGTTGTGGTGGAGTTCGCCGTTGAGCTCGCAATCACGAAGAGCGGCTGGCCGGCAGGGCTATTGGTTGAATTATTAATGGAGAGTTGCCCCCATGGCGAGGTGGTGCCGACGCCAAGTCTGCCGGAAGAATCAATTCTCATTCTCTCTATCGGCGAACCCGCTATCGTAGACCCGGTTGTATAGAAAAGCAGATTACCTGCGGCCTCATCTGTATTATTGTTTCCAGGAGTCGCGACCTGTGTCTCAATCTTAGCGTAGAGATTCTGGGTGGTTAACTCCGCATCATTACCCCAGAAATTAATTCCGCCGACAATATCACCTTGGACGACAGCGGTGTCATTTCTAGATAACGTTAGGATGCCGCCACCTGCGTTAGACACATCTAACTGGCTTGCTGGCGCAATCGTCCCGATACCTACGCCACCGCCTGACCGCAGCAATGACATGATTTGTATTCGTCCGCCATTCTGGACACCGTAGAAGTCCAATCTGCCAACGCTCTGCTGTTCCTCATCAATATCAAACCCGTAATTGAATCCATTCGTCTGTCGAATGGAGATAGTTGGCTTAACCGTCGTATCCGGAGTAATGAGAGAGAGGACGCCAAACGGGGTTGAGGTGCCGATGCCTATGGAACCATTCGTCGTGAAGGTGCCGTTGCTCGTGGTGGTGGCGTTACCGCCGACCCAGAGGTTGTTGGAGATGGAGAGGTTGCTTGAGGAGGCGTTTGCGAGGGTAGTAAGTCCTGCGACAGAGAGTGTGCCGGTCGCGGTGAGGTTCGCAACAGAGAGATCGCCCGAGAAGAGGCCGTTGCCGTGCACCGAGAGCAACTGCGAAGGCGAAGTCGTACCGATGCCGATTTTCCCGGTAGAGAGCGTCGTGCCCGTGCCATCAATACCGGTGCCGAAGATGAGGTTACCGATGTTTAAGGTGTTTGCCGAAGCTGCAGCTGGAGCGTCAATGTCATACCCGATAACAATATTATTACTGCCGGTCGTAAGGTTGTCGCCTGCTAGATGACCGAGGAAGAGGTTATTGTTTCCCGTGGTCAGCTGCCCTGCCGAATTTCCTAACCCAATATTGTTAGAGCCCGTAGTATTATTGAGTGCAGTGAAACCGATTGCGATATTTGATGCACCTATACTGTTAGTTATAAGAGAATTCACACCTATGGCAATATTCTGTGAACCTGTTGTATTGGCTTGAAGTGCTCCTTGTCCAACTGCGGTATTTCCCGAACCAGAGGTATTGACTGAAAGTGCTGAACCACCAACTGCAGTGTTGTAGTCAGCCGCGGTAGTAAGCGAACCATTGAGTGCGTTATACCCAAGTGCCGTGTTGTTAATTGCTCCCGCAAGTGTGGTGAAGCTTGTGCCCGCCAAATTTCCTAATGCGACTGTGTTATTAGTACTTGACGCATACAAAATTAGATTACCGTCTATCTTATACCCGCCTGTAATTCCCGAGGTGTTGTAGAAGCCACTTACATAAGAATTACCAGCGACAGAGAGGGTCGTCGCCGGACTCGTCGTCCCAATCCCTACATTCCCCGTATTCGTCACAATAAACTGTGTCGTTGTCGCGCTCGCCGTTGAGCTCGCAACGACGAAGAGCGGCTGGCCGGCAGGGTCGTTGGTGGAATTATTTATGGAGAGCTTACCCCATGGCGAGGTCGTGCCGATGCCGACGTTCTGATTTGACGCGATGAAGAGTGTGGAGGTGCCGCTGAGGGTTGACCCGCCGGTGGCGTAGTAGCCGACTTGCCCTACGGTTCCTACCGCATTCGACGCCGCGGCGGCGGTCTGCACACTCCCGTCAGGGAATTGAATGCCGGCCGTCGTGTAAATCGTGCCAGTGACCGAGAGCGCCTGTGACGGCGAGGTGGTACCAACCCCAACGTTACCCTGTGATGTAATGTGAAAGATTGTTGTGGTGGAATTGGCGGTTGAAGAACTGATTGAGAAAAGAGGCTGTGTTGAGTCAACAAGTGACGAACCGGCGATAGAGAGCTTTGCCCACGGTGTGGTGGTGCCAAGACCGGTACTGCTTGCAATCAGAGTTCCTGCAACACTTGCCGCGCCGCCGGTCCCAAGACCCACCACTCCGGCAGAGAGACGCGAGAGACCCGTGTCAGGGTCGGCAGTTGATGGAGTGTTGCCACTTGTCCATGTGAACCTTCCGGCAGATCGCATCTTCACTCCCGGGTAGTTAATGTCTATCGCCACGAGTTCTTGGCCGTCATCAGCAAAGACGAGCGCGCCGTTGTTGCTGTAAATGGCGTTATTATTCCCACCCACAGTACCCAATTGGATCGCTGGTGCGGCTAAAGATCCGGAACGAAGAAGAAGACCGCCGGTGGAAAAGATGAAGATGGAGGAAGTAGCCTGTGAGACACCGGAGTCGTCCCCAACGAGGAAGTTTCCTTTCGCTAGAGGGAGGGTGGTGGAGCCGGTAAACGAAGCTCTCCCAGAGACAGAGAGGTTGGCTCCGTTGAGAAGCGAGAGATCGCCGTTTTGATTGATAGAGAGGGCGGTCGTGGTGGCGAAGCCAGAAGTTGAGGTGGAGATCGAGAAGAGGTTTGTCACACCTCCGGCGGCTCCGGCGATGGAGAGAAGCGAGTATGGCGAGGTGGTACCGATACCTATGGTGTTCGCAATCAAAGTGCCTGCCGTGCTTCCTGCTGCCCCAGTGCCAACAGCAACGACGCCCGCAGAGAGGCGGTGAAGACTGGTATCAAAGGTTCCTGATGACGCATTAGAAGTGCTTGACCATCTGTATCCACCTGCAGCTTTTAATACCACTCCTACTCCATTTTCATCCGACCAGATATTGGTACCAATTCTCCAATCACCATTGAACGTACCCGGGGTTAGGAGGGAGGTTGGTCCTGTCGCGGATGCAGCCAAAGTGAGCACGCCAGCCCTACTCACATTGAACCGAGTTGTCCCGTTATTTTGAATGTCCACAAGAAGCGCTGAAGAGGCGAGCCCGGCGTCAGTATTCTGAACAATCTGTCCCGTTGCCAAGACGGTCATCAGCGTTGTGGTGGAGGTACCGCCGGTCGTGGAAGCGATAGTGAAGAGTGGAGTGTTAGCGGCAGTAGTCGCGGAGTTGGAGATGGAGATGAGGGAGTATGGCGAGGTGGTGCCGAGACCAAGACGTCCTGCGATGAGTGTACCGGCAACACTACCCGCCGCACCTGTCCCGACGCCAATTACTCCCGCGGAGAGACGAGAGAGACCGGTATCAATGGAAGGATTGCCTGCGTTGGCACTAGAACTCCATCCATACATCATCGTTGAACGTAGAGCCAGAGCAGTGCCACTCAACCCAGCTGCAGCATTCGAATCGCTGGGGCTATTGTCACCTCCATAAAACTGCATATTCCCCGTGGAACCATTTCTCCCGAATCCAGTGGCATTCCCGCCGCTCGGCTGAGCTACAAATGCGATACTACCATTGAACGTAGTGGCGTATGTCGAGGTCGCGGTGACAGCCCCACCAAAGAACCCTGTACCAGAAAAATAACCATTACCTTGTACTGAAAGCGCTTGCGGTGGCGAAGTGGTGCCGATACCGACGTTGCCGCCGGTGGTAGCGAGAACAGTCTGTCCTGTTGTAGAGGCACTACGTACCGTTATGTCGCGCAGTTGTCCTGTGGTGCCACTATTGATTTCGACTACGCCCGCCGCATTCCGTGAGATACCAAGGTCAAATGGTCCGGCCGTCCCGAACCGGTAGGTGCCGCCGTTGATGCCGAAACCATCATTTTGTACATTCGCTCGCAGCGAACCGTTGTTCGCGAAATTGACTTGGTATCCGCTGTCAATAAAGATCGCGCTTGTATTCCCGGGGATACCAAAGGAGAGCTGCGGGTTTGCGAGCGTACCGACCCAAGGGAGACTGAGCGTGCCAGTATTGCTTACGCTGACAACGGTGGTCGTTGCACTTGCCGTTGAAGATGCTATCGCGAAGAGTGTTGTCTGACTCCCGGTCGCACCGTTTGGTGTTGCGATAGAGAAGTTCGCATAAGGCGAAGTCGTACCGATGCCGAGCTTTCCAGTTGGAGTAATGACCGAGTTGAGAGTGAGGGTGTTGTCATACACCTCCAAGATATTGGCGGTCTGGCCACTCACAGCTTGGAGCGAGAGGGTGGTCGTCGCGGCGGCGCCAGAGTTCACGGTGAGCTTCGCCGATGTAGAAATGGGGCTGAAGCCGATGCCGACCAAGTCGGTGGTCGTCGCGAGTCTCACGATGTTTGGGGCGAGCGATGTCCACCCGCCAGCCGAGGTGCCGCCGATGGCCGTGATGGTGCCGCAGACCAGTTGGCCCGATCCATCGCTCTGGATGGCGTTTGAAGAGGAGTTGCAGTTGAGAATCGTTTGGATGAGGAGGTCAGAGCCGATGGTGGCGTCCCCGGTCGTCTGCAAACTCCCGCTCGTGGTGTTCAGCACGCCGACTCCGAGCCCGCCGGTGAAGTATCCGCTCCCGCCGACGGCGAGTGTTGTTGCCGGCGAAGTCGTGCCGATACCCACCGAGCCACCCAAAAATGTGGCAGCAGCTCCTGAACCTTTTTGTTCAACTACAAACGTGGGAGATGCAGAAGTGGACGATGCAGAAAGCTGACCCCATGGCGAGGTGGTGCCGACACCGATAGTGTTTGCAATTAAAGTCCCAGCAGCACTTCCGGCAGCGCCGGTGCCGACGCCAATGACACCCCCAGAAAGTATTGAGAACGCGGCGCTCGGACTGGCATTCGTAGTACCAGAAGTAACCCACCCGAGTACTGTGTTGTTCGCAAGGACGAATCCTCCACGATTTGCAGGATCGATTCTCCACCGATCGGCAGCATCCCCTATAGTCGTTCCAACCGAAATCGTGGTTCCAGAATTCAAATAAGTCGAAGAAACTATGCCCAATGCATCAATCTCGCCATTCACATCGAGCTTCCCCGCTGTAGGCACTTTTCCGATGCCCACACTCCCATTCGCAAGGACAGTCATCAGGGTCGTGGTGGATGTCCCGCCGGTGGTGGAAGCGATGGTGAATAGTGGCGTGTTGGCGGCGGTAGTCGCGGAGTTGGAGATGGAGATGAGCGAATACGACGAACTCGTTCCTACGCCGATGGAGCCCGCAAAATAGGCACTGCCGGTGTTATCGAGAGTGAACTTCGTAATGCTGTTTTTTGCAGCAGTGATAAAACCGCCCGTCCATGCTGTCGCTTGGTCCAGCCCCAAGACAGGGTTTGTTCCCGCGATATTTGAGCGAGGCGAGAGACTGTGTTCCGCCGCAGTGACACTCTGTATGCCTGCAGTGAGAGCTCCCGTCAGCGTGACCGCTCCCGTAACATCCAAGGCGACAGTGGGATTAGACTTCCCGATTCCGACCCTCCCGCCATTCGTCACGATGAAGTTGGTCGCGGTGGAGCTTCCGACCACGAACGCGGGACCGGTGATGCCGCTCGGATTCACCGACAGTTGTGCCCATGGCGAGGTGGTGCCGATGCCTACATTTCCGCCGGTGGTTGCGAGGTAGGTAGAACCGGTTGTGGTGAGTTGTGTGGTAGAAGCGTTGCCGACGACGCTGAAGAGGTTTGCAGTGTTGTCCCAGGTGAGATTCGCCGCACTTCCGAGCGTGGCGGGGGAGCCGGAGGTGGAGGTCCAGTACGGGAGATTGCCTGCAGTCTCAAGCGTGGAGGTTGAGACATTACCGCTTCCGCTACCGCCACCGGTGACGGGGATGCCGTTGACCGTGAGCGTGCCGCTGATAGTCGCGGAGCCGAGCGTCGCCGCTCCGCCGGTGAGATTATCAAACGAGCCAGTAGTCGCCGAGACGTTGACGCCGCTGGTGAGAGACCCGCCGCGGAAGTCCCCATTCCTCACGATGAGATTGGAGAGATCCTGAATCATATTCACCTGTTGGATGGTCGTCTGATTTGTCACCACTTGATTTGCAACGGGCTGGATCATCCCTGCGACGGTAGTGAGAATTGTGTTCCGCGATGCAGTGATTGATTGACTTAGTTCCTCCGGAGAGACGCCTTGCACGACAGTGGTGTAAGTCGGGAATGAGTTTGTCGTTTGTTGCTGGACAATCGTAGAGGTCGCTACAATCGGCACGGTATTCGGAATGATGAGAGTAGTTTTCGGTGTGAAGAGTACGGCGAGTGTGCTGGATGTAGTCTCGAAGAAATTATGGACGGTCTCGTAGACCGCGAGCGCCGCTTGCTCGGCGGGACTGAGGATGGGCTGTGCGGCCGCGAGCACAGCGGCGAGTCCTGGCACGTGATTAATTATATCAAGCGTAAGATTTGCCACGCCCTCAAAGCTCTGGAACGCGAGTGCGCTCTTCCCGAGTGCGCCGAGATACGCGTCGTGAGCGACTGCCGGCAGACGTGGGACGCCGTTTACGCTTTGCGCGGCGAGGGCGAGTCCTGCCGTGCTCATGTGCCGGACTGCTTTCGTACCCGCGTAGGTGATTTCGCCTGCATCCTGCACCACCGCGAGATACTGGTCAGTCACAAGGCGAGCCGCAGGAAGGAACTGAAGAGCCGCTTTGTATTCAGCATCGAAGACTGCCTGTGCGATCGCTGGCGCGACAGTAGCCGGCACTGCTGTCGCGCGCAGATAGCTGTCGGTGGCGAGCTTCGGCACGCGCGCAGTCGCGCGGGCGAGTAGGTCGCCGGTACCGCCGAGAAGTGCAACGGTGGCACGCGCCGTTTTCGGGGCTGTCTCGGCAGTTTCGTATGCGAGACCGACTTCAGCGCGTATCGCCGCGTGCGTCGCGCGAATTATCGCGTTGCCGAACGCGAGATTAATCTTCGTGACGAGCGCGGGCGCGGTTGCGAGCGCATCGCGTGTCGTCGCTCCAAGTGCGAGCGCCTGCGCTCCCGCGTCACCGACGAAGTAATCGTAGGCGGCAAATGATGCCGCAATAGCTTCATACGCGTTCACACCGATAGCGCTATGTGTGTCTACGAGTACACTCGCGAGTTTAGACGGAGAGGCAAGCTTCGCGAGCGTGTCCAGTGCAAATACGCGGAGCATATCAGGAGTCAGTATCGGCGCATCCGATGCTCGCACCGCAGCGAGTTTCTTCAGAGAGTACTCCGGAGGATTCATCAGTTGCGGCGGCTGAACGAAAGCCAAGTCAAATGTCCCGGGTGTGATGTCCGCCGATGCGCGCGCGACTTGCTCTGCGACACGCGCAGGTTGCGCGCGCATCACCCGATCAATTTCAGAAATGTTCTGCGCGATGTGCGCGGGGATACCGCCGAATGCCGATTTGAATCCCGATGTAGTGTCGCGCATCGTTGTCGCCACATTCGCCGCAATCTGCGGGAGTACCGATGTGTGCGCGGCGAGCGCGCCGGAAGCGACGACGAGGAACGCCGAGGCGAGTGCGACCGCATGCGAACGTAGTGAGGTTTTGCCTAGGTTTATATCGGACATTTGTCCTATAGGCCCGGTGCCAGATTTCGATATCGGAAGCGATGTTGTCAGAGCTTTTGTAGCACGATGTAAGAGCGAACGATGCGCACGATATTCTTGCGCACGCTCGTGCGCCAGTGTACGCGCTTGTTCACCCTTGTAATCCTTATGTGCACCTAGGAAACGGTCGAGCGATTGTCTCTCGATGAGCCAGGTATGACCGACTCTCTTTCCGTTTATTTTTCCTAACCGAGCAAGACGAGATAAATAATCTGATGTGTATCCAGAAATGATTCCTGCATCCTTCGTTGAAATCAAATTATCTTTAATCAAAGGATCCATATCGGATAAGCGAATTAACTAAATAATAACTTACTATTTCGTCACTTTGTCGTATTGAAATATAAATTGTGGGGATAAGATTCATCTCCGGAACATACTCAAATCCGATGGAGGGACACAGTCGGTCATTTTTGCATGAGCAATCTAGCCAACCCGGCAGTTCACGCTCACAGCAGATGCAAAATGGGCTCTATGGGCGGCAAATCAGGCTTCTGGAACCGCCTAGAGCATGCAGGGATGCCCTTGTAGCCGATGAATCAGGGAATTAATCTGTGGAAATTCCTTTCTAACCTTAAAAATTGAAGAAAATGCGAGATTCTACCACTGCTTCAGTGCAATGAGTGCTAGATTCTGGTTTTTGATAGTCGCTGAATAGACCGTATATTATAGATATATCGGAATTCCGAAGTGCTCTTAACGATTGCGCTCATAGCTTAACCGCGCGCGCCGGTTAGAGAAATAAAATGCTCAAGAATAGTTTTCCCTAGTAGCTACATATCTTCGCAAAATGTTGTATCTGGCATATTGTGCGAACTTCTTGCGTACGATATCCGGAATATACCCTGTAATACCCTAGAGACCCCAATATTGAAGCTAGAACTGCCCCCGAGATCACTTTTAAAACATTTTCTTCAATGATTTCCTTTTAATACCACTGTCTTACTCTTTAATATGTATCTAGTCTATACGAGACGAGATACCCTTTATATAGAATGTCTATCATAGACAGAAACACCAGCCATAAGACTAGCTTGGCTATTCGAGAGTATATAATTATCAAAATATCCGGTACCAATTACCGCAAGAGTCGTGGCAACAACCGCCATGAGCGCTCCCGTGAGCTGAATGGTCCTGACCAGCCCTCTTCCCCCTCGATGTGCCTGTATTTCTTGCGGTTTAGGGGCTTCCAGCTGGACCTCCTCCCCCTTCTCCTCCTCGACACGGGAAGCGCGGTGCGGAAGCAAATCTTCAGGAGGGAGTTCGTACACCGTATGGATGGGGATGGATGTTGCTACTTCCTCTACTACTTCGGCTTCCTCTACCCCCTCGTCTTCAGCCGAGATTTCTGCGACGATAGTGGATGTTCGCGGCTCGGTGTCCGTCACGCGGTCAAACCATGCCTTCCAGGAGTCTTGGAGCGGTTGTTCCGCGCTCTCGCTAACTTCCGTAGGAGTTATCTCGCGCAAGCGATTCACCGGAGGTAATACGGCCGCACTGGAGGATTCATACCGCGGAGACTCCCACCCTGAGGTCGGTCCCGGCTTGCTTTGAGCTACTGCCTCATTCTTTGGCTCCGGATTACCGAAACGGTGGTCATGAATAGCCGATTCCAGCACATACCAGCTGCGGCCAACCAGGCGTGCCGGTACCCGTCCTTCACGGCAGAGTTGTCCGATATAGTCCTTCGCATAGCCCGTTACCTTCGCGGCTTGCTTTGACGAAACGTATCTCTTCTCTTCTATGAGTATCTCATCCATACCCCGCAGTATAGCCGTATCTCGGCTGGTGTGGAAGAGCTATACACACCCCCTACTTCCCCAGCTCCTCGCGTATCAAATCCTTAAGAATAGCCGGGTTCCCCGCTCCCCCTGCGGCTTTCATCGCCTTTCCGAGCAGATACTGCAGCGCAGCCTCCTTCCCTGCCCGATACTCCTCCACCGCTTTGGTCTCCAAAACGAGAGTGCTCTTGACGGCATCTCGGAGGGCTTCGGCGTCGTGCGACTGGATGAGTCCATGTTCCTTTGCGATCGCTTCAGGGTCTCCTCCTTTCTCAACAAGAATAAGGAGGGTATCCTTGGCACCGCGCGAAGAGAGATGGCGCGAATCAACAAGTCCGATTAATTTTGCAAATGCTTCTGTATCAAGATGCTTATACTCCTCGCTCCCGCGCTTCGCGTACACCCCAGCAAGATCGGAAACAATATAATTCGCCGCGAGCGCGATAAGCTCCTTCTTGTTCTTAAGCGCCGCCGCTACCGCATCAAAGAATGTTGCGCGTTCAGTTGTTGCACAGAGGTATGCCGCATCCGCTTCCTTAAGTGCATACGCCTCTGCATATCGTGCACGGCGCTCCCACGGGAGTTCCGGTAGCCCCGCGCGTATCGTCTCATGAGAAAATTCAGGGATATCTTTCAGGTAGAGCTTCGGGAGGTCCGGCTCCGGGAAATAGCGGTAGTCGGCACTCCCCTCCTTGAACCGCTGGTGGAAGGTCTCTTGCTTCGCTTCGTTCCAGCCGCGTGTCTCTTGGACAACTTCCCCACCGCTCTCAATCAGCGCGATTTGTCTCTTAATCTCGTAGGAAATTGCTCGTTCTACAGAACGGAACGAATTCAGGTTCTTGACCTCTACCTTTGTCCCATATGTCCCTTCCTTGTCCGATACGGATATATTCGCCTCAATGCGCATCTCGCCTTTCTCCAGATTCGCTTCTCCGGCGCCGAGCGTGCGCAAGAGGAGCTGGAGTTCGCGCGCGAAGCGTCCCGCGGTTTCCGCATCGCGTATCACGGGTTCGGTAACAAGCTCCATGAGCGGAATGCCCGCGCGGTTGAAATCAACAAGACTCTGCCCCTGCGAGTGCGTTGAACGCGCCGTATCCTCTTCAAGATGCACGCGCGTAATAGCGACGCCCGCGAGCTCTCCACCCGCGACAAGCGGATGTTTGTACTGGCTGATCTGATACCCCTTCGGAATATCCGGATAGAAGTAGCTCTTGCGGTCAAAGACGCTCTCGTCTGCAATCGTGCCACCGATAGCCGTACCGATACGGAGCATGTGTCGCACTGCCTCCCGATTGATGACAGGAAGCGTGCCGGGATGCGCCATACAGACCGGACAGATATTCACATTTGGCCGCGTCTCATCGGGATCGTTCTTGGAGGTGCAGAACATCTTGGTCCGCGTGGCGAGCTCGGCGTGGACCTCGAGGCCTATCGTGGGACGATACATATATACCCCAGTATGCAGTAGGGGGTGGGTACTAGGCAACTGCTTACTTCTCGTTCAGGATGCCGGTGAGCCGGTCGGCGAACTTCTTCAGCGCTACAGGGTCTTCAACCGAGACGGCAAGCACTTCCCTGCCGGTTTTTGCGGCGAGGAGCTCTACTTTTGTTTCCCGTTCGCTCGGCGATATGAGGTCTATTTTTGACAGGATGACAATCTCCCGCTTTGCACCAAGGTCGTGCCCAAACAGCTCTATCTCCTTCCGCACTTCCCTATAGGCCGCGACAGGGTCATCTTGGTCTGCCGAGACGAGATGCAAGAGGATTCCGGTTCTTTCAACATGCTTAAGAAATTTCGTACCGAGTCCTCGTCCGGACGAGGCGCCTTCAATAAGTCCCGGGATATCGGCGAGGATGCGCCCGTAGAAGTCGCCGAGATTGGGGCCGAGCGTCGTGAAGGGGTATGAACCCACCTTAGACTTAGATCGCGTGAGCCCGTTGAGGAGAGAAGACTTCCCCGCGTTCGGCAGGCCGATAAGACCCGCATCCGCGATTATCTTGAGGGTGAATTCAATATCCCCACCCTTCCCGCTCCGCCCGAGCGTCTGCTGGAAGGGGTTTTGATTGGTGGAGCTCTTGAAGCGCGCGTTACCAAGCCCTCCCCTGCCGCCCTTGAAGAGAACGATGCGCTCTCCCTCTCTCGTAATCTCATGTTCCTCGCCGGTCTCGGCTACGCGTGCAAGCGTTCCCACCGGGACCTTCAGGATGGTGTCGTCGCCGTTCTTGCCGTGTTTTAATTCTCCTTTCCCTGCCCCGCCGTCTTCTGCATGAAATTTCTTCTCGTAGCGATAGTGCGAGAGCGCCGCCAAGTCGCGCACGCCAAGCAGCACGACGTCCCCGCCGCGTCCGCCGTCGCCACCCGAAGGTCCGCCGCGCGCGGTCTGCTTGGTGCGCAGCCAGCGGATGACGCCGTCGCCGCCCTTGCCCGACGCTGCGCGTATTCTCGCTTCATCAACAAATGCCATAGAACTTCACCCTATCACACCAACACCTAAAACAACATCACTCTCTCTTCTGTCAAAGAAACTTTCCTCAAGGATTTCGCTGGGAGCTTGGTACGACGTGGGAACTATGGCTGCTCTGTCCTCATAAGAGGACCATTGAACATTAACCCGCCTGGAGATGTATTAATTCTCCAAAAGAGTTTGCCGTTATTATCGTAAAGTTCTAAGGTTTCAACCCAATGATGGGTGATCGGCTTCCTCGTTCTTATCAGCGGCTTATTCAAAATGAACGGAAACATCAACTCAGTAAATACTACCCAATTCTCTTTTATAGAAAACACTCCAGATTTTATACCAGCATCGCTTTCTAATACTTTTGTTATCTCCAAGCGCAACTTTGAAAGTGATAGTATTTCGGAAATACGATCAGCAGGGTGGCCCGCCGATTCGTCTATTATCACGACACTCATTTTTTCAAGGAAGTCTTGGACAACGCCCTTATCGAGATCTTTGTGTAAATTCCAGTTGCAGTAAAACATTAATATTGGGTATTTGCTTCCACTCCCCAGTGCTTCCAAATGCTGACGAAACTGAGACAGTATTACCTGCACCCAGTCTTTATGAATTTCAATAGTTTGATGGTCAGCCAGAACCTTCAGTCGACTAAGAATTTCCTCAAGATACTGCGTCATGCTCTGACGTTTTTTCAAACGAAGGGTGTTCCATTTCATACAACAGCACGGCAAGTCTTCTCGTACCTAAACCCTTACTATATCGGACAGTCTCATCCGGATGTGTCTTGTTTCTCGGGTCCTTTATATCGAATGTTGGCGGGGGTGCTATATATGTGTTGAATAGCTTTTGAACGCGTCTAATTACTCGTTTATCTCTTTGTTCTTGCGTAAAGAAAGCGATGTAGATTAGGAGGACGATAATAACTAGAAGCAGGAAAGTCATGCTCTATATAATAACGCTGTTTCTGAAAAACTTAAATGACTCTTTTAGAGTTCGAATCTGTCTCAAACTAGCTTGCCGTCTGGGACGATGTTGGAACGGGGTTGGTGCAGAGAAGTCTTAAGAGATGAGTTCCCAGCCGAGGGCGAGAAGCGGCTCGGCTTTCTTATATTTAAGCGTCTGGGTCTCCCCTCCCTTCTTGATAGTCACAAAATCGTTCCTGCCGTAGCCTGCCGCCTTTACCAGGGGCTGCCCGGCTCCTGTACCCTCCTTCCCTGCCGCAATCACTGCGGCGCGCGTCTTCTCCTCCTCGGCGCGGATACGCGCATCGTCAGAAGAAATCATGCGGGGTATCGCCTCGGCGACCGCCGCCCTGATATTCTCCTCCAGCTGGCGGAAGCGCATAAGCCCTTCGCGCCGGTACTCAATAAGCGGGTCCCTCTGGCCGTAGGCGCGCAGGGACACCGAGCGGCGCAGATAGTCCATCGTCTCCAGATGTTCCAGCCAGAACATATCAATAATCTGGAGTAGGAGGCGGCGCAGGTGCGCCACAAACGAATCGCCAATTTCGAGCTTCTTTGCGGCGAGGACAGCACGCGCCTCTTCTCCTTCGCCCTGCAGTTCAGAAACGAGCGCCTCAATATCTGCGTCGCTCTGGATGAGCGCGGCGCGGCGGCGCGCGTAAATGGCGAGGCGCTGGGTGTTCATCACATCGTCGTAGGCGAGCACCTGCTTACGCGAATCAAAGTTGAACCCTTCAATGCGGCTTTGCGCAGTCTCAAGAGAGCGGGTAATCATCGCGCTTTCAATCGGCTCGTCTTCCGGAATGCCGAAGCGGCCCATCACTTTCTTCAGAGTGTCGGCGGCGAAGACGCGCATCAGCTTGTCCTCAAGCGAAACGAAGAATCTGGTCTCGCCGGGGTCGCCTTGGCGGCCCGAGCGACCCCGCAACTGATTGTCGATGCGGCGCGCGTCGTGCCGCTCGGTGCCGACGACCATCAGACCGCCCTTCTCGAGAACCGTGGCGCGCTGCTCGGCAGTGGCGAGCGCGCCGCCGAGCTTGATGTCAACGCCGCGACCCGCGAGGTTTGTCGCGACCGTCACGCGCCCGAGAGATCCCGCCTCGGCGATAATCTCTCCTTCGCGTTCGTGATTCTTCGCATTCAGCACTTCGTGCGGTACGCCCGCATCACGCAGGAATGTGCTCACGGTTTCATTGTCTTCAATGGAGACCGTGCCCACCAGAACGGGCTGGCCCTTTTCGTGCTGCTCCTTGACCGCGCGTGCGACCGCGCGATACTTCCCCGCGGATGTCTGGAAAATGAGGTCGTCAAAGTCTTTGCGCTTTGAGGGTTTGTTGGTCGGTATCACGACCACTTCAAGTCCGTAGACAGTATAAAACTCTTCTTCAGAAGAGAGCGCGGTGCCCGTCATACCGGCGAGCCGCTCATACATACGGAATAAGTTCTGGAAGGTCACCGTCGCGTAGGTGCGGGTCTCGTCCTGTATCTTTACTCCCTCCTTCGCCTCAATCGCCTGATGCAAACCCTCTGACCAGCGCCGACCGGGCTGGAGCCGCCCGGTAAACTCATCAACAATCACAATCTCATTGTTCCGCACCACATACTCCTTATCAATATGGAAGAGCGCCTTCGCGCGCGCTGCGGTCTCAAGGTGGTGGGCATACTTCACTCCGCCTTCGGTATAGAGGTTCTCCAGGCCAAGCGCTACTTCGGCCTTATGAATGCCCGCTTCGGTAAGCTGTATCGCCTTCTGCTTCTCATCAATGGTGTAATCCTCCTCTACCTTGAGTCCGTTCACAATCTGCGCGAAGCGCTCGTAGAGATTCTGGGAATCGCCGGCAGGTCCGCTGATGATAAGCGGAGTGCGCGCCTCGTCTATTAAGATTGAATCAACCTCGTCAATGATGGCGTAGTGGTGACCACGCTGGACAATCTGGGTCGCGTCGTACGCAGTGTTGTCGCGCAAATAGTCAAAGCCAAGCTCGTTGTTCGTGACATAGGTAATGTCGCATGCGTAGGCGTCTTTCTTGGTTGCAGGACGCAGATAGTCATAGAAGACTCTGAACGACCCTGCGGCGTCGCGCTCGGCATCTTCCTCCTTCGCGACATGCGACGCGTCATAGCGGTATGCGCCCGTGCTTGTCACGACGCCGACCGAGAGGCCGAGATAATCGTAGACCTGCCCCATCCATGTAGTGTCGCGGCGCGCGAGATAATCATTCACGGTGACAATCTGTACGCCCTTCCCCGCAAGCGCATGGAAAACGGCGGGAAGAGTCGCGACCAGTGTTTTCCCTTCGCCGGTTCGCATTTCAGAAATCTTTCCGTGCAGGAGTGCAAGACCGCCGATGAGCTGTACGTCAAAGTGGCGTTCCCGGCGCGTGCGGTGCGCGGCTTCCCGCACGAGCGCGAACACCTCCGGCACATCACTCTCTGCCGTCTCGCCCGCTGCCGCTGCCTTGGCGCGTATCGCCAGAAGTCGCGCGCGCACCGCCTCGTCCGAATGGCCGGTGAGCTCCTCGGACAGTGCGTTTATCTTCGCCACAATTGGCGCGGTCGCCTTCAGGAAGGCCGCCGATTGGTTCTTGGAAAAAAGCTGAGAGAGGCCAAACATTAGGGCCTAGTATAGCATTTTGTCTCTAGACGAGCCCGCGCGGGTAAAAACGAAAATATCCCGCGAGTGCGGGATATTTTCGTTTCTTTTCAGAACTAGGCGCGCTTCTTTGCTGCTTTGCGCTTCTTTGTCTTCTTTGCTGCCTTACGCTTTTTTGCCATGGTGGTTGCAAATTATATAGCTGATATGTCGACCCGTCTGTGTACGAAATTACTTCGTGCGCAAACGTTTCTACTCATCATTATTGCGCGATAAAGACCTCTTGTGTACAAAAAAAATATGGAGTGTGGATAACTTTGGAAATATTTCTCGACACGCGCAGGAGTCTTCACTCAACGTTGCCGATGTATTCAACTTCGCGCTCAAGAGAAATGCTGAAGATTTCTGCAACTGCCCTTTGCATATCGCGCGCAAGCGCGGCGATATCCGCGGCGCGCGCGCCCGCGGCATTAATAATGGAGAGCGTGTGCCGTGGCGATATGCCCGCACCCCCGCGGACATACCCTTTCTGAAACTCCGTGTATTCAAGCAGAAAGCCTGGCGCCACCTTATACGAGCCATCATCCTGCCTCCATGCCCATGGACGGAGCCGCTCTTCCTTCTGCGCATCAAATGCGCGGGCGCGCTCCATGACCCGAGCGTAGTCCGCTTCCGAAACAAATGGCATATGGAAGAACGATCCGGCGCTTTTGTAGGAAATGCGGCCTTCCATAATGAGCGAACCCTTTTTCTCACGCATCATGAGCACCGATTCGCGGACCTCCTGCTGCGTCGGCGCGCGCCCGAGTTTCAGTTTGAGCGCGTCCATATCAAAACGATTATCGCGGTAGGAAGGTTGGGCTGCCGGATCGGTTGAAAGCGCGAAAGTGGAGCGGATAAGGATGTATCGCCCCGAGTTCTTCCCGAACATACTGTCGTGATATGAGAAATCGCACTGCTCCTTCTTCAGTATTTGTATCTCGTTCTTTCCGTGCGTATCAATCACCTCCGCCTGCAAGAATGTGTCGCTGCACTCTGCTCCATAGGCACCGAGATTTGCAACCACAGCACCGCCGACCGTTCCTGGAATGCCGGAAAGACATTCGAGACCGGCGAGCTTCTCTTTGATACTCCACACCACAAAGTCATCCCACCCGACACCGGAGCCGACGGTGACGAGCACCCGGCTGCCGCGGACTTCGCTCTCAATACCTTGGATGCGCACGGAGAGTACGACGCCCGGGAAACCTTCGTCGGCAATGAGGATGTTTGAGCCGCCGCCAAGTATAAAGAGCGGGAGCGCGCGGGAGCGCGCGAAATCCAATGCTTCTCTCACCTCCTCAACCGACCGCGCAAGAGCAAAGAAGCGTGCCGTCCCGCCTACGCCGAGCGTCGTGAGCGGCGCGAGAGAAACATATTCTTGCAGGGTCATAGAATTACTGCCCCTTTATTTGTTTAATGGCTTCTGCGACGGAGGGCGCTGTCTCCGGATAGAGAGCGACTACCTTAGTAAGCGTAGCGAGAGCGTTCGCAGAGTCTCCTGACGCATAATACGCCGCGGCAAGTGAGAACCACACTTCGGGAGACGCACTGGGCTTCTCCGTACGCATTTTCCAGAGTGCGATGAGCCGCGGCCAATTCTGGGTGCGGTAATACGCAACCGCGAGAATGTCGCTATCCACCACCGTCGTGCCATACGCCTGTTCTAACAGTTCGTCAGCGGCCGCTTGATCGCCCACGGCGATATTGCCGGCAGCGGCGTAGGCCGCAAGATCAGGGAACATAGGTCCGCCGAGCGTGTATGCCATGGTGAAGTCTGCCTGCGCCTCCTTCATATTGCCCAAATCCCAATTAATGGCGCCCTTCTCTATCCAGATATCAATCTTCTTCGGCGAGAGCGTCTGCGCAATCTCGATTTGTCTCAGCGCATCAGGGCCAGCCCCGATGGCGCGATAGATATAGACAAGCTGGAGATGTTCGCGCGCATCAAGCGGGTAGGATGCAATCTGCTTCTGCATCTCCCCTATCGCGAGCGTAACGATTTCCTGTTTTTGTGCATCGGTGACCTGCGGACTCCGTGCGGCCGTAGCGGCCAGTGAGATGAGTTGTTCGCGAATCTCCTGAGAAGCAAACGCGGGGTGCAGAGCGAGGTCCTTGAACGCCCCGATATTGGTAGTGATGCCAGCGCTTGACGGGGAGATAGCGGTAATAAGCTTCTTTGCAACCTGCATTCCGGGGATGTTCACATACCACACGAGTGCAATCGCGACGACAACCGCAACGGGAAGCGCAGAGGTAAGGCTGGCTGCTGCACCGAGCTCGGGCAGACGCTCAAGCCGCTTGATGGGCCTCCCCACTTGCGAATCGATGAGCGCGAGTATCGCAAAGAAATAGATGTAGGAGTACAGGTTGTCAAACACGAAGAAATTGTGGGTGGCGTAGCCCACGAGCGCGCCCGTGAGCGCAATACGCTCGGGGCGCGAGAGCTCGGAGCTTCGCCAGAGAAGCACGATGGCACTCCCGAAAAGAGAGAGGTAGAGGAGGAATGCGAGTACGCCGCCGGCAGAGAGCCAGTCAATAAATGCGTTGTGCGCGCGGTCAAACCACTGCTCC
>CAYQJR010000005.1:0-24921 GCA_964418065.1 uncultured Candidatus Saccharibacteria bacterium
CATGCTGGCCGTCTGGGACGATGTCGGAACCCGTATCTTAAAACATACCGCGGGTTTGTTACATGTGTTCCGTACAGGTCGTTGCGGCCGGGTCGGCCTCGAGGCGCGCTTCAACAATCGGCTTGTTGCACACTTCGCACTTCCCGTAGGTCTTCTTCTCAATGCGCGCGAGCGCAGAAACAATGGTGTCATACCGAGCTTCAAGGTCGGCGAGAATTGCAGCGTTGTTCTCGCGATTCATTACCACATCGGCTTGATCCGCAAGATCCGATTCAGCTCCCGTTTCTGACGGTATCGGCTCCCAGTCGTCCGGAACGCGGGGATTCTTGCGACCGACCGTTCCCAATTCTGCTTCCAGCCGCACCTTCTCGGCCTCAAGTTTCTTTTTAAAATGTTCCCGTTTCATAGAGAGATATGATACCAGATGATTCTCTAGAGCGTGCGTGTCGTGGCAAGCCGCGTCAGGAGCTCGGTAAAGGTCGCGGCGTCCCTCGCGATAACGAGGGTCGTTGCGTTCCAATAGCCGTACACGAGCACCACGCGACCGGAAGGATCGCGATACGCGCGCGCGTCGTGGTTTGCGATGGTTACATCAAAGAACCGGATGGCAGGAGGGGGCGTTGTGGGTTCCATCACTTGGAGACCGGGGGTTGAGCTCGCTGTTTTTGTTGTTGTGGCTGTAGTTGTCGCCGTAGTTGGCGGTACAACCGCTGTGTACGGAGGGAAAAGGTCGGCGAGATAGAGCGGCATCACTGGTTCCCAGGCGAGCATGCCGGCGAAAGTATCGCTGTAGGAGGCAACTGAGAGTATGAAGAATGGGCTTTGCGCGCCGGCGATGTTTATCACGCCCGCCATACTGCCTGTAGCGCGCACATTACGGAGCAAGACTTCAGGCGCTGACACTGCGAGCGCAGAGAATACGCTCGTGGTGGTGCTTGTGTGAGAGAGGAGCCGCACGGTGCCGGTAGTGAGTGGCTGGTCCACTGATCTCTGCACCGCCTGAATCAAGTCAATGCCGGTGCCTGAGACCGTTTCGCGCTCATTAACGAAAATCGGCGTCGGCTCAGGGAGAGCGACAATGGGCTGCTCTACAGAACGGTACTGGGTATACGCCACATACACGCCGGCAACACCGGCGATAAGAAGCGCGGCACTTATCAGTAGATAGGGGAGGCTTATGCGCGAAGATTCTCGAACTGTCGGCGGTGATACGCGCGTCACCGAGTCCTGTTCGGCGGCGAGCACGGTCGCCGTAGATGCGCGCGTATCTTTCATCCTGTCGGTGAAGTCTCCCGAATAGGTCTTAAGTGGAGAGGGTTCCGGGGGCGGTTTCTTCGCTAGGGCGGGCGATATGAGCGAGGCCACATGCTCCGGATGCGATGGCGGAGTCGGAGCGGGGGGTGTCTTGCTTGGAACAAGCGGCGCGAGGTCCGGCGTATTGCCCGACTTCAGCGTTTCCATATCACCGGCGAAAGTGCGGATATACTTCTCCGGCTGCTTCCCTTCCGAAGGGCTGTTTGTGGCGGATGCCTGCTTATCCATTAGCACTATGATAACCCATTTAGGGTTGCTTCCTGCGCTCGTTCACAACAAAGAATTAATTCTTTGTTGATTCTTTCGCTTGGTAGTAACGCACCGAACACTCCGCAGGCGGAGTTATGCTCTAGAAGTGATGGTGAACTTGCGCGGGTCGTCGCACATATCGGTGAAGGCGTGTGCCACCTCCTTGAGTTTGCCCGAGGATGATTTGCCGAAAGAGATTACCTCAACTTGGCATCCCTCGTTCATATCCAGATACTGGATGAGCGGAATGAAATCGCCGTCGCCGGTCGCGAGCACGATGGTATCGAGCTTGGGTGCAAGCTTAACGGCATCAATCGCGAGGCCGACATCCCAGTCAGCCTTCTTCGCACCGTCGGCAAAGACCTGCAGGTCTTTCACCTTGGTCTCAATGCCAATTTTGGTAAGCGCCTCAAAAAAATTCTTCTCTTCACCGCTGTCGGTGGAGATAACATAGGCGATGGCGCGGACGAGCGTGCGTCCGCCGACCGCCTCTTCAAGGACCTTGGCGAAGTTAACGCGCGCTTTATAGAGATGTTTTGCGCTGTGATAGAGATTTTGCGTGTCAATGAATACGCCGACACGCTGAGCTGGATGTTTGATAACTGCCATAAGTAGGATTGCTTCCGGCGCTCGCTCGAGAAGAAGAAGTTGGAACCTCTTCTTCTCTCACTCGCTGGGAAGTAAAATAATTGCTTATATAAAACGAACTAATAAAACGTGGCGGAGTGCCACTTACTCATAGTACCAGAAAAAGTCTGAATTATTTCTTAAGCCCGAGCTTCTTGATAACGGCGTTGTAGCGGCGCTTGTCATTTGTCTCGAGATAGCGCAGGTGGTTGTGGCGGTCGGCGACCATCTGAAGAAGACCGCGGCGGGAATGGAAATCCTTCGGGTTCTTCTTAAGATGCTTCGCGAGATCGTCAATCTGGCGGGACAGAAGCGCGACCTGCACATCCGGCGAACCGGTGTCAGTGTCGTGCCGAGCGGTGCCTTTCATCACCGCCATCTTTTTCTTAGTGGTAAGCATGAGTCTCTGTACCCTACCACGCCTTGCCTAAATACGCAAGTCTCGTGTAATGAGTGTCGAAGATAATGTGCGCACTTCCCTGCTATACTTTCTCCATGAACGCGGAGGATGCGAAGCGCCAGTTTCTTGAATACATTGAGATAGAGCGCGGGCGCGCGGTGAAAACTATTGAGAACTATGACCGCTATCTTACCCGCTACTTCAGTCATATGAAAATTTCAGACATCAGTGATATCAGCGAGCAGAGCGTCCGCGAGTTCCGCCTCTGGTTGAATCGCCAGCCGGGAACCGCAACCGACTCTATGAAGCGCCGCACCCAGAATTACTACATGATTGCGCTGCGCGCTTTCCTCAAATTCCTCCGCAAGCGCGACCTGAAGGCCCTCTCGCCCGAGAAGATAGAGCTCGCCAAGCTCCCTGAGCGCCAGCTGGACCTCATCACGAGCGCTGAGCTCGAGCGCCTCCTGAAGGCACCCGGGGAGGCGCTCGCGAAGGAGACCGACGAGCATAAACGTCTCGCGTATATGCGCGACCGCGCTATCTTGGAGCTCCTGTTCTCCACGGGACTGCGCGTGTCCGAGCTCTGCTCGCTTAATTCAGACATCGACCTAACCCGCGACGAGCTCTCGGTACGCGGTAAGGGCGAGAAAGTGCGGGTTGTGTTCCTCTCCCCTGCTGCCAAGGCGGCAGTGCGCGAGTATCTCAAGGCGCGCAAAGATATGGAGGAGGCGCTCTTCGTAGACGGCCGAGAAAACAAGCTCCACCGCATCACGCCCCGCGATGTTCAGCGACATCTGAAGACCTATGTTGCGCGCGCCGGCATCACAAATGTCGTCACTCCGCACACCCTGCGCCATGCCTTCGCTACCGACCTCCTTTCTAATGGCGCGGACATCCGCTCCGTCCAACAACTCCTCGGCCACGCGTCTATCAATACCACCCAGATTTATACTCACATCACCGACTCGCACCTGCGCGAGATTCATAAAAAGTATCACGGCAAAAGTCGAGAATAAAAAAACCCGCCTTGCGAGCGGGTTCTTCTCCTTACCGTAGTTGGGCCGAATTACGCGGCGCCCAGTTCCTCCATGGAATCTCCATATTCGAGGCGCGTGGCGTATTCGAGGATGGTTCGCGGGTACAAAACCCGCTCCACTTGCTTGATGCGCTCATGCAGAGTCGCTTCCGTGTCGCCGTGCCGTACTGGAACGGCCTCCTGCGCGATAATCGGACCGGCGTCCAGTTCTTCGGTGGCGACATGAATCGTACAACCTGTCAGCTTCACGCCGTACGCGAGCGCATCTCGCACCGCATGGTGTCCCTTGAAGGACGGGAGTAGTGACGGGTGCGTGTTCAGGATACGCCCTGCGAACCTGCGCTCGCCGTAGAACATTCCCCGTCCGAAGATGGTCATGAAGCCGGCCATCACCACAAGCGTGATGCCATGCTGGTAGAGCACATTGAGAACCTGGAGCGTATACACATCCCGCTCGTCCTCGTTCATGGTCTTACCCGACCCTACCCATGGGACCATCACGCCTGGCAACTCCGCCTTGACTGCGACTTCGTCTATGCCGCGGCAAGGACGATCGGCGAGAACCAGATGGACTGGGACTTTCGGGACTATCGCCTCCAGCAACGAACCTGTGCCCGAGACGAGTACTGCGATTTTCTGCGGCATGTCAATTCCTCCTGTGGTTAACTTCTGGCACAACCCTACACCGAAGTGTAGTGGTATACAATACCTCTCTGAAAATCGTACTTAAATAAGGGCGGCGCTCGTTGCGAGCGCCGCTAGAGATTCAAACGTCTAGTGGGGAGTGATCCGTTTCTTTAATTCTTCTTTGCTCAACAAAAACCATCTGAGCTGGCATGCGGGACCATTGCGCCCGACAACAACTTCAACATCTTCGTCACCGAAGTCGGGGTATTCTGCATTCCTCCTGTCCAGTGCATCGAGGGTGGTCACTTGGAGAACCTCTCTCCCTTCAGCTTGAGCTCGCTCCCCTATCCAGTAGTGGTCTTCGTACTCGCATATGCCGCAATCGGCAAAGTTAATTTCTCCTTTCCTCGCCGGACGCGTGAGACGATCGAGCTGGATATGAATGAAATTGCCCGGATTTACCTGCATGGCTCTAATCGTGAGCTTAGGCATCTTTCTCTCCCCTGTGAAAGAGCGATTGTGATGACTGCGACCCATCATGATACTATCACCAAATGCGCATTGTCTCCTGGAATGTGAACGGCATACGAGCGGTCCACAGAAAGGGAGAATTCCTACCCTTCGTGAAGAAGCTCGCGCCCGATATCATCTGTCTGCAAGAAACGAAGGCCGAGCAGGGCCAGGCCGTGATTGATCTCACCGGCTATACGGAATATTGGAATTCGGCCAAGAAGAAGGGCTATAGCGGGACCGCCATTTTCACCAAGGAGAAGCCGAAAGCGGTAATCAACGGCCTCCCCGAAGAGATTGCGCACAAATATAAGCTCGATAAAGACAGTTACGGTGACCCGAACACCGAGGGGCGCATCATCGCCGCCGATTTCAAGGACTTCTTCATCGTGAATTCGTATACGCCGAACGCCAAGCCCGACTTAAGCCGTCTCTCTTTGCGGCATACGCAGTGGGACCCCGCTTTCTTGGAATACTGCAAGAAATTGGAGAAGAAAAAACCGGTTATCTTCTGCGGAGATCTGAACGTCGCTCATACCGAAGACGATTTGGCCAATCCGGAGGCAAACAGAGGCGAACATGGCTTCACCGATGAAGAACGCGAGGGAATTGACGAGATTCTCGCAGAGGGATTCATCGATACATTCCGCCGTTTCGTTCCCGAGGGCAAGGGCCATTACACCTGGTGGAGCGCATTCTCCGGTGCGCGGAGCCGTAATACCGGCTGGCGCATTGATTATATTTTCATAAGCCCGAAGCTCCTCCCCCGCCTCAAATCAGCGAGCATCCATGGCGATATTTACGGCTCCGACCACTGCCCTGTTTCCATCACTCTCTCATAAAGGACATCTTGTCCACAGGGTGTCCTTTACATTGTCCTTTAGTCCGCTAGTATCAACAAAGGACGGGTAGTTCCTTCTTGATCTTTCCATCGGCATCAATCTGTGCACCATGAGGTGCCTGCCCACGCTCGCGGCGTATCCGCACTACAAGCCCTACGGCATGGTGTCCCGCATGGAACGCGCACGAAGTATGCACAAAAACAAGCCGCCCACCTTTCTCGGTGCGAAGCACCATCAATTACGCCCCTGCTCCTTTTCGCTTCGCGCCACCCCTGGGTGGCTTTGTTGTTTGTATAACCTTGAGTCGGCGAAAGGAGCTCCTGATGTTCCACGTGGAACATATTTCACACACTATCTAGCAGACATGATGTTTAGCCATTATATGCTTTATTTCCTCATCTTCCCTCTCTTCCCTCTTCTTTTTTCCTGATTCCCCAAGCGCCTTAAGCTCCGCCTCCGATAGAGCCAGTAATTCCGCTGTTCTCTTATCCAAATAGTCCGCTGTATTCCGCTCCGCGTCGTCTAGGACTTCTTCTAGGAGAGTGTTGAGTGTCCAGCCAATCTTCGGTCCCGGTTCCACATGAAACTTCTCCATAATGTGCTCCCCGCCGGTCTTAAGCATCGCCACCGAGATAGGGTCACGGAGCGCCTGTTCTACCATCGCCTTATACTTACGGAAGCGAAATGGCTGCTCCTTCGGCCTGCCGGTCCCTATACGGTCGCAGATACGGAGATTCAGGAGATCCCAAATATTCTCCTCTCCAACATTCGTAATCATCCGGCGGACCGCCGAGAGGGTAATCTGCTCGGGGTCAGAGAAGAACATGTGCCAGCGAACCAGCTTCACCACCTTGTCAATTGTTTCGCGTGAAAAGTGTAGGTCCTCAAGCACTTTCTTCGTTACACGTGAACCAACAACCTCGTGGCCGTGGAAGGTCCAGTCCTTCTTCTCATCAGACCATCGGCGGGTCTCCGGCTTAGATACGTCGTGGAAGAGGGCAGCGAGGCGGATATCAAAGTTCCACCCCTTATCGGCTGCGTGCTGCATGCTCCGCATGAGATGCTCGAAGACGTCATAGCTGTGAGCCTGATTCTGTTCCACCCCAACACCGCGAATAAGATCCGCCGAGATAAAAGCAAGGATACCGAGTTGCTTCGCGAGAACGAGTGCGTTCATGGGCTGGCCTGAGTTGAGTATTCGTATGAGCTCATCCCGGACTCTTTCACGTGAAACGCGGCTTAAATGCTTGCTATTTTCGCTTATCGCTGCCGCGGTCGCACCATCAATACCAAAGTCAAGCTCGGCGACGAGGCGCACCGCACGGAGCATACGGAGCGCGTCTTCGCTGAAGCGTTCCGAGGCAGTACCGACAGCACGCAGCAATTTGTCCTTTATGTCCTTTTGACCCTCGTAGGGGTCGATGAGCTGTCCTTGAGAATCATCAAGCGCGATAGCGTTTATCGTGAAGTCGCGGCGGGCGAGGTCCTCAAGCAAGGAAGTGCCGAACGCGACAGAATCCGGTCGGCGTTTGTCGGAATACTTGGACTCGGTACGATAGGGAGTGACTTCAATAACGGCGAGCCGCGGGTCTTCTGAACTTGTCTTCACTCCGACGGTGCCGTAGTCGTTTTCGTAGAAAGAGTCAGGAAATACGGCCTGAATCTGTTCCGGGGTGGCGTTCGTAGTGATGTCCCAATCCTTAGGTTCTACGCCGATAATCAGGTCGCGCACGCACCCGCCGACCAGATAAGATTCGTGGCCGGCGTTCCGTAAACTGTCGGCAACAACCTTAACTTCGGGTGGAATACGATACTGCATTCTCAAATCGTAGCACACACGCTTGGTGCGGGTAGGGAGAATCGAACTCCCATCATCTGATTGGCAACCAGATGTTCTACCATTGAACCATACCCGCGCTGGGCAACATGATACCATGTCACCCTTTTATCTTTCCAGTGCCCCGACCAGGAATCGAACCCAGAACTCGAAGTCCGAAGCTTCGTGTGATATCCGTTTCACCATCGGGGCATCTCTACATAGTACGGTACCAGGCCAAAAAAACTAGCTCTGGCAAAATTTGTGATTTTAAAACGACTTTCAGGTTGTGTACAACTCTGTGCATAGTGGGGATAAAGGACAAGAGACTTTTAGGCAAGTCTGTGAAATAGTCAGGGAATGAGCCATATTTCTAAAGGCCGTGGACATCTCCACTAAGACCAGAAAAGAGATTGGTGCAATCGGGGAAAATGTTGCCGCCGAGTACCTCAAACGGCACGGATTCTCTATCCGCGACCGCAATATTGCGCGCAAGACCGGCGAGCTGGATGTGGTCGCGGAGAAAGAAGGTACGCTCTCTTTTGTTGAAGTGAAGACAATTCTCACCGACGAATTTCCGGATGAGAAAGAGAGCGGAGATGACTACGACCCCTCGCTGAATCTCCACGAAGCGAAGATACGGAAGGTCGCGCGGACAGGGGAGTGGTATGTCCTTGAGACAGGCTGGGAGGGAGATTGGCAGGTTGATGGGGTGCTCGTCTGGCTGCGCCGCCGAGACGGCAGAGCGCTCGTCAGATATCTGCCGCAAATCGTCTAGAAAATCATCGGGCCGCCGAGAATTGAACTCGGTCTACCTGCTCCCAAAGCAGGCGTACTACCGGCATACTCCGGCCCGTTTCTTCCTCGTATCCTACCTTAGTATCCCCCTTAGGGTAAATGTGCGGTGAGAATCGCCTCGAGCGCGGGGATTCTTGGTGCGAATTCAGCAACAGAAACTGCGGTTGGCTTGGCGAGAAGGATATCAAGAGCGCTGCCCGTCTCGCTTGCGTATTCGGCGCGGACATACGACGCTGTGATGGCGCTGAGTGCGCGCGTGTCGGTCGCGCCCGTGACCGTGCTCGTGGTGATGGTGCCCACGAGCTCACCTCTCTCGTCAGCGACACCGCCGCCCGAGGATCCTTCTTGTGCGGCCGCGGAACCGCCGAGCGCAAGGACATCAATTGTATTTACCTTGAACGTAAAGATATCCTTCACCGAACCGAAGACGATGGTGGGGAAGAGTGAGGACTGTATCTGGCTTGTCTCCAAGAATTGCGCGCCGTATGAAGCGATGACAACTGGCGTACCGATGTAGAGCGGTGCTGTTGCAAGGGGTATCGCGGGAAATACCGCGGGCAAGGGGACGCTTGTAACACTCTTCGTTACGGCAAGAAGCGCGAAGTCGTATTCACCTGTTCCGCTTGGCGCGGCTTGTGTAAGCGTCGTGGGATTCGCTTGGAGCCACGAGGGCGATATATAGATAAGTGCGACTTCATACTTATTTATCGCCGGGCTTCCCGCACGAATCGTACAGGCGGCCCCGCGGTCGGCGAGGAGGAAATATTGCGCAATGTGCGCGTTGGTGAGGATGATGCCTTTGGAATCAATGATGATGCCGCTGCCGCTGATAGAATGCAGGCCGCTCGCTACCGTGACGAAGCAAAGAATATTCACGAGCGCACTGCGCAGATTTGCTGCAGCGGCATCAAGGCCGATGCTTCCCGATTTGGAGGGCAGGGGAGCTGATGCAATGACTGTCGCGGGCACTGTTGAAACGGCAGGGGCCGGTTTCTTCGTCGGTGCTTGTATTGCCGGAGGCGTGGCAGGTGCTGTCTCCGGTTCCGAATTGGGCGTCGGTACAGATGGGAGCGTGACACCGGGCACAACTGACAGTGTTGACGAGGCTACGCGCGAGAGCGATACGGGTAAGTATGGGAGAGGGACGATGTTAGCGAAGACCACAATAAAGACGCCAAGAAGCAGGGCGGCGCCGATGCCAAGGTACGGTATAAAACGCGACATATTCATACGCTAGCGCAAAAATGGTATTCTCGCATCATAGCGGGATTAGTTTAATGGTAGAACATCAGTTTTCCAAACTGATAGCACCGGTTCGATTCCGGTATCCCGCACAAACCGAGGGCACGCAGGTTTGTGAACCGGAGCGCGATGGCGCGAGGTGGGGTCGCGCAAAATCTCAGCAGAGATTTATGCGTGACCAACCCACAGATAGGAGTAAACTGAGGGGATGGAACCCCTAGCATCACGAATACGGCCGAAGGTGCTTGATGAGGTTGTCGGGCAGGAGCACCTTGTGGGGGCAAGGAAGCCGCTCCGTGTCGCGGTAGAGAAGGGCCACCGATTCTCATTCATCCTCTGGGGGCCGCCCGGGACAGGGAAGACGACCATCGCGCGCATCTACGCCCAAGCGCTTGATGCCGAACTCTTTGACCTCTCGGCCGTATCGGCAGGGAAGGATGATATTCGGAAGATTGTCGGCGCGGATGCGAAAGGGAAAGATAAAGTACTTTTCTTGGACGAGATTCACCGCTTCAACAAGAGCCAGCAGGATTTCCTCCTGCCGTATGTAGAGAGCGGGGAGCTGACGCTCATCGGCGCGACGACCGAGAATCCCTCGTTTGAGGTTATTGCGCCACTACTCTCGCGCTGCAGAGTCTTCGTGCTTGAACCGCTCTCCGAAGAGGCGCTCCGCGCCATCGTGAAGCGCACGAAAATGAAGGTTGGGAAAGACGCATTTGACTGGCTCCTCGGATACTCCAATGGCGATGCGCGCAAAGCACTCGGGATGATGGAGGGGGCTACTTCCTTATATGGAAGTGTTTCGGTAGAAACCTTAAATAAAGCGCTAGAGTCTCCGCACCTGCGCTATGACAAGAAGGGCGAGGAGCACTACGACACCATCAGCGCCTTTATTAAGAGTATGCGTGCATCCCAAGCAGATGCGGCGCTCTACTACCTCGCACGGATGGTTGAGGCAGGGGAGGACCCTCTCTTTATCGCGCGCCGGATGGTTATCTTCGCCTCTGAAGATATCGGGCTCGCCCAGCCAACGGCGCTCGTGGTAGCAAACGCCGTCTTCCGTGCCTGCGAGACCATCGGGTACCCCGAATGTGCTATCAATCTCGCGCACGGTGTCGCGTACCTCGCGAGCGCGAAGAAAGACCGTTCCAGCTACGATGCACTTCGCGCCGCACAGGCGGATGTGCACGAATATGGCAACCTGCCGGTACCCAAGAAGATTCGAAACCCCGTCACCAAGCTGATGAAGGAGCTGGAGTATGGGAAAGGATATGAGAAATACGACGATGAATCGTACCTCCCCGACAAAATCAAGAAAAAGAAGTATCTGTGATAGATTTACGGTTAATGTCGAAAGAGAGGTTCCCAACACAGACGGCTGAGCAGAAAGAAACTCCTGAAGAAAAGGTGGTCCGACTGTCCCGTGAACTTGAAGAATCAAAGGATATCGAATTCGTAAAGAAAACACTGCCGAGACTGTTCGAGACACTCGAGCAAGAGTTGGGAATCACGCTCATGAGGGGCTCCGAGATTGATGCGATATACAACCTTTTCCAGGCGGAAGAATGTCTCGTACGCGTTGAGAACTTCACCAGAATCATGGACGCCCTAGAACTTAATCACGGGTTCAAGGTTGGTGAGAGCGCCGATGATTCCCATTATGCAAACGCCGTCATTCCGAATCCTGAGGGAATCAGGCTTGCCTTTGCTGAAGGACAGGCATCTGGTCCGCTCCGGCTGGCAATTGGTCTGGGGAAATCGCTTGTCGGATTTCGTGGAAACTCCGATCATCTCAAAGTGTCTGACGTCGAGTTCTCAGAAGATGATGCGCGCGATGTCACAAGCCGCGCATATTTGTGTCGCCACATTGAGGGAGAAATACTGAGACAAGATATTCGTGGCGTCGTACTGCGTATACCACGAACCATAGTAGCCGAGTCATTATTGGCGGACGAAGAGCTTGAAACTGAAGGGCAGTTTGTGTTTCGCGGATTTCTCACCTGAATGAGTGGGTAAAAACAACGCGGCGCCGAGAGGCGCCGCGTTGTTTTTAGCACGAAAACCTTATTTCACCGCGTCCTTGAGGGCCTTTGCGGCGCGGAACTTCGCGGTGCGGCTGGCGGCGATGTGAATCGTCTCGCCGGTGCGGGGATTGCGGCCCTGGCGTGCCGGGCGTGCCTTCGTCGCGAAGATGCCGAGACCTGCGATGGATACCTCCTCTCCCGACTTGAGGCTCTTGACGATTGATTCAATGACGCACTCAACAGCGCGCTCAGCGTCGGCCTTGGTTGAACCGAGAACACCATGCACCTTGTCGACAATGTCTGCTTTGTTCATGAGAATCTGCTAGCTAGTAATCCCCACGGCCTCTATGGGGTGGGTATGGGGAGAAGTATAGGAAATGCGCCCTATTACGCAAGACCCTTGCTAAAAGGGCGTGGATAGTGCGAAATCACCGCGCAAACTCCACGACACGGTTCTCGCGGATGATATTCACCTTTATTTCGCCCGGATATTTCACTTCTTCTTGGATGCGCTTGGCGATATCCCGCGCGAGCGTGTGCATCGCGATGTCAGAGACCTTGCCGGGGTTCACAAACACGCGTATCTCGCGTCCGGCCGCAATCGCATACACCTTCTCCACGCCAGGGAAGGTCCCCGCGAGGCGCTCAAGGTCGCCGAGGCGCTCCAGATAGCGGTCTACCGTGTCGCGGCGAGCGCCGGGACGGCCGCCCGAGATGGCGTCGGCCACCTGTACGATGATTGCCTCAGGCGTTGCATACGGATACTCATCATGATGCGACTGCATCGCGAGAATAACCTGCGGGTCAACGCCGAATTTCTCCAGAATGCGCCGGCCAATCTCAACATGCGTGCCTTGCACCTCGTGGTCAACAGCCTTGCCGATGTCGTGGAGAAGGGCGCCGGTGCGGGCGACAGTGGCATCGGCGCCGAGCTCCGCAGCGAGCATCCCAGCGATATGCGCCATCTCAATAGAATGCTGGAGGATATTCTGTCCGAAGCTGGTGCGGAAGTGGAGGCGCCCGAGAAGCGAGGTGAGCTTGGGGTCGAGCCCGACAACGCCGGCTTCGTAGGCGGCCGCCTCGCCCTTCTGCTTTATAATCTCTCCTACTTCAACCTTCGTCTTTTCTACGATCTCTTCTATCTTCGCTGGCTGGATGCGCCCGTCGACAATAAGCTTTTCAAGCGCAATCTTCGCGATAGCGCGGCGCAGCGGGTCAAACGAGGAGAGCATAATTCGGCCGGGGACGTCATCAATCAACACATCCACTCCAGTGGCGCGCTCAAAAGCCTTGATGTTACGGCCTTCCTTACCAATAATCTTCCCCTTCACTTCGTCCGAGGGGAGCGCGACCGAGAGCGACATCACCTCGGCGTTCACCGCGTTACCGAGGCGATGAATAACGGTGGTGAGGATGCTGCGCGCCTTATCTTCAAGCCGTTCCTGGCCATGCGCGGCCAATTTCTGCAACCGCAGGAGAATAGCTTCTTCGTTCGCGCGCTCAATCTCGGAGAAGAGCTCTTCGCGGGCCGCCGCTTCAGAGAGATTCGCGACTTTCGCGAGTTCCTTGGAGCGCTGCGTGCTCAACTGTTCTGCTTCGCCCTTGGCGCGGGCCGCCTCCTGTTCTCGCGTACGGACCTCATTTTCCTTTTCATCAAGAAATTCTTCGCGGGCCGCTATGCGCTCTTCGCGCGCAACCAGCTTCTCCTCGCGCTCTTCAATGGGCGCAAGGCGCTCGGTTTCAACGACTTCGCCGCGGAACTCGGCTTCGGCGATAATCTTCGCCGCACGCTCCTGCGCCTGGAGCAGTTTCTGCTTTATATCAAGCTCAATAGACCCGCGCTGAGCCAGGCCGATAAGCACGCGTAGCACATAGCCGAGCGCGACGCCGCCCACGCCCGAGAGCGCAAGCATAATCAATATAATGTTGAGTGACATAGCCCGTTTTGTTATTCCTCACTCCGATTGCGGGGTGGGACAAAAGTCCTAAAAAGGGAAGGCGGCGGGGCGGTCGGAATCAGTCAATCAGCGGGGCGGTATGGAGGGACTGTAGCACAAACAGCGCGAGCCGACCAAGTCGGCTCGCGCTGTAACGATCTGTCTCTTAATTGAAGACTTTATCCACGAGGCCGTACTTCTTGGCTTCTTCCGCGGTCATGAAGAAGTCGCGCTCAACATCCTTCTCAATCTTTGCGAGCGACTGGCCGGTATTCTTCGCGAGAATCTTGTTCAGCACTGCTCGAAGCTTGATAATCTGCTTCGCCGTAATTTCAATGTCAGTTGCCTGGCCCTCGGCACCGCCGTGCGGCTGATGAATCATCATTTCGGCGTTCGGAAGCGCGTAGCGCTTGCCCTTCTGTCCTGCAGAGAGAAGAATCGCGGCGCCTGAAGCGGCCATACCGACGCAGACGGTTGAGACATTCGGCTTCACATGGTTCATCGTGTCTACCATCGCGAGCGTGGCGGTGACAGAACCGCCGGGAGAGTTGATATAGAGCGAGATATCTTTCTTCGGGTCCTCTGCTTCAAGGAAAAGGAGCTGGGCGATGACGAGATTTGCAACATCGTCATCAATGGGGCCGCCGAGAAAAACAATGCGCTCTTTCAAGAGACGCGAGTAGATGTCATAGGCGCGCTCGCCGAACTGACTTTTCTCAATAACCATCGGGACGAGCATTGATCGCGGGTGGCTGTATTTCATAGGTAAAAAGTTATTGAGCGACCGCATCGGGGTACTGATTTTGAGAAATCCGCTCGCCCCACGCGTAGAATGCTCCAATAATAACCATAAGCATAATAATGACAATAGAAATGACGACACTCCACTGCTGAGCAGCGGGAGACGGCACGCCGGGCGGGGGAAGCGGGGACGAAGCAGCGGGAGTCCGTGTGATCGGTAGTGCGTTTATCTCAATGCCCGGTTCGCCCTTCGGAAGCAGTTTCTCAGGTTCCATAGTTATTTAGCGTCGTTATACAGCTTGCGCGCTCGTTCAAACGCGGCCTCGGCTTCAGCGCGGCCCTTGGTTCCCGCGATTTTGACCGGAGCCGGTTTGCCTTTGAGATTCTTGTAGGTCTCAAAGAAATGCGTAATCTCTTTCAGCGTATGCTTGTTAACATCCTCAAGCTCTTTCACCTCATCCCATCGTCTGTCGCTGACGGGAACGGCAACAATCTTATCGTCCGCCTCGCCATCATCAATCATATTGATGATGGCGACCGGTCGAACCGTCACCAGTACTCCCACAGCAAGCGGGTAAGTTGTGAGGACGACCACATCAAGCGCGTCGCCGTCATCCCACAAGGTCTGCGGGACAAAGCCATAATCGAAGGGGCACGCCGCAGAAGTATAGTTCGCGCGGTCTAGTTTGATAAGACCCGTTTTCTTATCAATCTCGTATTTATTGTGAGAATCCTTCGGAATCTCAACTATGACATTCATCTCTTCTTTGGTACCCGCTTCTATATCGTGCAGTAAGTTCATACAGGCGATTATACTATTCGTCTTTCGCCTTGTCGCGGTCTTCTGTTGCGTCCGCAACGGTTTCATCGCTTGCAGGAAGCGGCGTGAGCTCCTCTTCGGCTGGGAGGACTGTCGTTTCTACCGAAGCATCCTCGATGACCTCAACACTTTCAGTCGGCATCACTCCGGCGGCTTCTGCGGGAACTTCATCGGCAGGAACGACAGCAACCGTGTCACCGTCAGACTCTGCGACTTCGGTACCTCCCGCAGAGACGATATCAATGTTCCAGCCGGTGAGCTTCGCCGCGAGGCGCACATTCTGTCCGCCACGGCCAATCGCGAGCGACTGTTCATCTTCGGCGACCATTACGGTCGCGCGGTGACCGGCTTCGTCAAGAACAACGCTCATCGGCGTGGCGGGGGAGAGCGCTTCTTTCACAAACGCGGCGGCACCGTCATTCCACTCAATGATGTCAATGCGCTCGCCGCCAAGCTCGCTCATCACCGTTGAGACGCGCACTCCTCTCTGCCCGACGAGAGAGCCGACAGGATCAATGTGGGGGTCCTTGGAGGCGAGCGCAATCTTGGTGCGGCTGCCCGGCTCGCGCGCAAGCGCCTTTATTTCAATAGCGCCCGAGGCGAGTTCTGGTGCCTCCATTTCAAACAGCTTCACAACAAACCGCGGATGCGCGCGGGAAAGGCGCAGATATACACCGCGGAATCCTTCGTCCACCGCATAGAGATACGCGCGGATGCGCTCGCCCATGCGGTAGCGCTCGCCCGGAATCTGCTCTTCGTAGGGGATAATGCCGGTGGTGCGCCCGAGGTCTACGAAGATTGCTCCCCGCTCCATGCGCTGGACAATACCGCCCACAATTTGGCCCTTCTTCTCACCGAATTCTTCCATCATGGAGAGCTTTTCGGCCTCGCGCACCTTCTGGATAACTACCTGCTTGGCGGTCTGTGCTGCGATGCGCCCGAAGTCGTCCTGCGGCTCAAGCGGGAAGATTATCTCTTCGCCGAGAGTCACCCCGCGCTTCATCAATTTCGCATTCTCGAGGAGAATGTGCTTCTCGGGGTCAAAGCGCGGCAATTCGCCTTCGGCGAGATGCTCCTCTTCGGAGGCATGAAATGAGTGCGGGTGCGAGTGTTCATCAGGAACCACCTCATCAGGCGCGGGAAACCGCACCGTCGTGTCATCCACGACGGTTTTCACCTGCTCAAAGGCGATGGTACCCGTGTTGAGGTCCAGTTTCGCGTGGACGATTTGTCCGCGCTTGCCGTATTCGCGCTTGTAGGCAGTGGCCATAGCGCTCTCAATCGCCCCAATCATCGTACTGCGGCTGATGCCGCGGTCCTCAAACTCTCCGAGCACTGCGTTGATGGTCTTTAGGTCAATCATATGGAATATGTATGTCGCACTTTTATAAAGAAAGTCCGCAGAACGGACATTTCAGATGTAGGCATGATACCAGACCCGAGCGACTACGTCAACAATATGTGAAAAGCGTGTTTGGGAGTGGGCGGGTCGCGCTATACTTCTCTCTATATGCACGTTTCAGAAGGGGAGCTGAAAGAGTTCATTATTGATTCTGGCCTTGTCGCCAAAAAGGAGATTGACGCGGCAGATGAGGAAGCCAAGAAGCGCGGGCAATCGCTCGGCGCTATTCTCGTCTCCCGCGGCTCTTTGACCGAAGATGCGCTTCGGCGCATCCAGGCGTACGTGCTCGGCATCCCTTTTGTGAATCTGAAAGAGCACCGGATTCCCATTGATGTGCTCGCGCTCATCCCCGAGCCGATTGCACGGACGCATAACATCATCGCCTACAAGAAGGAGGATTCCTCGCTTGAGGTGGCGATGCTTGATGTAGACGACCTTGCTTCTATTGACTCGGTGCGCAAGAAGACCGGGCTTAAGATACTGCCGCGCCTCACTGATACCGAGAGCATTAAGTTTTCCCTCCTGCAGTACCAGAAATCGCTCAAGGACGAGTTCGGCGACATCATCTCCACCGAAGCGGGGAAAATCCGGGTTATTGCAGAAGGGAATAAGGAACTCTCGGGCGATGATTTGAAGAAAATGGCAGAGGACCTGCCTATTGTGCGTATCGTGGATACGCTCCTGCGGCACGCTATCGTGCAGGGCGCCTCCGACATTCACATTGAGCCGATGGAGACCGAGGTGCTGGTGCGCTACCGCATTGACGGCATCCTCCACGACGCGATGACGCTTCCTTCCTCGGCGGCAGCGGGCATCGTCGCGCGCATTAAGGTGCTCGCAAACCTGAAGCTTGACGAAAAACGCCTCCCGCAGGACGGGCGCTTCAAGATGGAGACCGAGGCCGAGAAGGTCTCCTTCCGCGTCTCCATTCTCCCGACTTTTTTCGGAGAAAAAACAGTCATGCGACTTTTGAGAGAAACGGGCGAGGGCTTCACGCTTGATGTGCTCGGGCTTCACGGCGAGAACATGGAGCGTATTCACCATGCGCTCACGCAGACCACGGGCATCATCCTTATTTCGGGGCCAACCGGCTCAGGTAAGACAACGACGCTCTATACCATGCTCGATATCCTGAACCAGCCGGATGTGAATATCTCCACCGTTGAAGACCCTATTGAGTATCAGATGAAACGCGTTAATCAGACTCAGGTGAACCCCCAGATAGGATTCACCTTCGCCAACGGTCTCCGCTCGCTCGTGCGCCAAGACCCAGACATTATTATGGTGGGTGAAATTCGCGATAGCGAGACGGCATCGCTCGCCATCAACGCCGCGCTTACCGGACACCTCGTACTCTCCACCATCCACACCAACAGCGCCGCGGGCGCTATTCCGCGCCTTATTGATATGGGAGTTGAGCCTTTCCTCCTCGTTTCTACGGTTCGCATCATCGTCGGACAGCGTCTTGTGCGCAAGCTGTGCGAGGAAAAAGAAGAATACAAATTGAGCCGGGCGATGCGCGCGAAGATTGGCAGCGACGAGGATTTCGCCATCGCCTTCAAGGCCCTTGAGGACGAAAAGCTCGTGAAAAAAGGGTCTACGCTGGACGATCTTCCTTTCTATCGGCCCATCCCGTCAGCTGAATGCGAGGACGGGTACAAGAGCCGTATCGGTATTCATGAGGTGCTCTCCATCTCTCCTGCCATTCGCGAAATCATACTTCGCACCAGCACTAGCGATGCGCTTGAAGCGCAGGCGAAGAAAGAGGGGATGCTCACGATGTTTGAAGACGGGCTCTACAAGGCGGGGCGGGGCATCACCAGCATTGAGGAGGTGTTGCGCGCGATAACCGAGTAACCATGAAGTTCCATGCCACGATACGAAAAGAAGGACTGTCGGACGAAATCCGTACGGTAGAGGCTCCAACTCGTTTTGCAGTCTATGAACAAATCCAAAAAGAGGGGGGCGTTGTCGTCAAACTTCAAGAGGGGGTGGGAATCTTCACTCTTCCGTCGTGGCTCACCATAACAATTGGGAGCGGCGTACGGCGTATTGAAGTTATTCGGATGGCACGGAATCTCTCTGCCATGCTCAGCGCTGGCCTTTCGCTCTCCCGTGCGCTCTCGGTAATTGAGCGCCAGTCGGGAAACAGGTATCTGAAGGCTATCGCCACGGGGCTCTCCGACGCTATTAAGACGGGGTCCTCCTTCCACGCCGCGCTTGCGGCTTACCCGAAGGTGTTCCCCGCGCTGTTCGTTGCGATGGCACGGGCGGGCGAAGAGTCAGGGTCTCTCACCGACGCGCTCACGGTTGTCAGCGTCCAGATGGAGCACTCCGAAGAACTCATCCGCAAAATCAAAGGTGCTATGATCTACCCCGCGATAGTAATCACCGCGATTATTATCGTCGGTATTCTCATGCTTATTTATGTTGTGCCAACACTGACAGTTACCTTCAGCCAACTCGGGGTGGAGCTTCCTCTTACGACGCAAATTATCGTTTCGGTCTCTGACTTCATGGTCGCGAACGTCGCCGTCGTCATGCTTGGGCTTATCGTCGTTATCGCAGGCGGTATTGCCTTCATCCGTTCCAGCCTCGGCGGCAGGATTTTGCTTGCGGTGGCGCTTCGCCTTCCCGTCGTAAATGAGATTGTGCGCGAGACCTATACCGCGCGCGCCGCGCGCACACTCTCTTCGCTCCTTGCCGCCGGCGTCCCGGTATTAAATGCGCTCGCCATTACGAAGGAGGTCGTGGGCGACAATGTATTCGCGGAAGTGATAGGAGAAGCGGAAGAACATGTGAAGAAAGGAGAGCTCCTCTCGGCTTCGTTTTCCGAACACACGCGGCTCTACCCAATCCTGATGAGCGATATGCTCGCCGTCGGAGAGGAGACGGGGAAGGTTTCCGATATGTTGAAGCAGGTTGCAGAGTTCTACGAAGACGATGTGGGCGAGCAGACGAAGAATTTCTCAACCATTATTGAGCCGGTTCTCGTGCTGCTTATCGGCGCGGTGGTGGGCGTCTTCGCAGTATCCATGATCGGGCCGATTTATTCGCTCTCATCAGCAATTTGATATGCAATCGTCCCGCGGATTCTCCCTCATTGAGATTGTCGTCGCACTCTTCATCATAAGCGTCCTCTTGCTTCTCTTTCTGGCCGTAACCCGCAGCGGCGTCTTGGTGAGGACCTCTTCAAGTCAGGGCGTCGCGCTCTCCATTGTCCGCAATGAGCTTGAGGGCTTGCGGGCGGGCGGGTATGCACTGCTTCCCGCGAGCGGGACCTTCTCAGATGTTCTTGTGGACACGCTTCCTCAGGCGACAACAACGCTCACGGTAAGCGCCTATAATGCGAAGACGAAGCAGGTAACCGCGTCCGTCATATGGTTTGAAGCGGGGGCCACAGCATCAAGCACGGTCTCGCTTTCAACGCTCATCACCGAAACCGGCGGACTCCCATGATGCGTCTTCGCTCAAAACAGTCTGCGTTCACTCTTATTGAGACCGTGATTGTGATTGCGGTAAGTCTGAGCGTGATGACTGCGCTCACGTTCTTACTGTATACCTTCAATAAAGCATCGTTGTATGGGAAAGCCTCTACGCAATCCTATGATTCGGCGGGTGTTCTGCTGCGCGAAATAGAATCGCTCACGCTCCCGGCGAATGCCGTACTACAGACGCACTCCTTTTCTGGCGCAACGCACTCCTCAAGTGCGACCTCGCTTGTTCTTGAGCTGCCGTCTATTGATAATTCGGGGGCTGTTATTGCAAATGCGTACGACTATGTCGCGTTCTACGCGGCGGGAACCAATGCGTACCGCCTTCTTGAGAAAAACGCCCTGAGTGCGCGCGTTGCCGGTACTAAACTGTTGAGCTCAACGCTTGATGCGCTTTCGTTCGCGTATGATAATGTTGATTTTGCTCAGGTGCGCACGGTTACGGTTGATATACACACGGAAGCGCGGGTGAAAGAAGAGGTATTTACCGACCGCCTGTATGAGCAGATTCGTCTGCGTAATCACCAATAATCTATGTTGCTCTCCACCCCGACACACAAAAGAAACCGAGGATATGTGCTGGTGTTGTCGCTTGTCTTCCTCGGCATATTCTTCGCGGTGGGCACTTCGTACCTGAATTTCGTGACAATCGGGGCCCGCGCCGCACGCGTCAATGTTGCGAGTGCGCAGGCGCTCGCGCTTGCCGAAGGGGCGATGGATAAGGCGGCGTATGAGCTCAATCAGGGCGCGTCTTATAGTGGAGAGACGAACACGCCACTCGGCAACGGCGTGTTTACGGTCGCGGTCTCCAGCATCGACTCAAGCACGAAACTGATTACGGCAACGGGCTATGTGCCAAATAGTACGAACCCTATCGCAACGAAGACGATAAAGACAAAAGTTTCTGTCGATAACACTATTGTTTCATTCCGGTACGGCGTACAGGCGGGGGCCGGAGGCTTTGTATTGAGCGGCGGGTCAGTCATTAACGGGAGCGTGTATTCAAATGGCAATATTAATGCGACAACTGGCGTCCGCATCACCGGTGCGGCGGTGGCGGCAAACCCTCCCGCTGTTGCGGCAGATCAAGTTAATGATAGTCCGACCATTTCTTCCTGCACGAGTTCCACTTGCATAACCTTTGCGAATGCTGTCGCGACGCAGGACCTGGCGCAAAGTTTCAAGCTTTCTAACGCGGTTCCGCTCAACAATATCCAAATGTACATAAAGAAGATAGGTGCCCCGTCAGACATTTCGCTGAAGATTGTGAATGACAGCGCAGGAAGCCCCGGCACGGAGGTTCTTATGTCGGGCACGCTTTCAGCAGCTGCAGTCACAACCTCGTTTGGCTGGGTGAGCGTGACCTTACCCACCACACCCGTGCTTTCCCCATCTGAAACATATTGGATAGTCCTTGATGGGGGCAGCAACGCATCAAGATATTATGTCGTTGGCGCGAATACTGGTGGCTATGCAAACGGTACCGCAAAAATAGGACGATACGGGACGAGCTGGTCAGCAACCACTCCTGTGGGACTTGATAGCTACTTCAAGATATACCTGGGTGGCGGCACATCAATGATTGGCGGTAACAGCTACACCACCGGTGTCTATGTTGGCACTACCGCCAGCGACGATGCGTGGGCGCATACGGTAATGGGCGCAACGGTCACTGGAATCATCTATTGTCAGACAGGAAGTTACACCAATAAACCCTGCAATACGACCCGACCCGACCCGACGCCACAACCGATGCCGCTTTCAGACGGAAATATTCAGGAGTGGAAGGATGACGCGGAAGCGGGCGGGGTACAAAACGGCAATTTCCATGTCGGATACGCAGGCGCAACACTCGGACCGAAGAAAATTGTCGGGAATCTGCTCATCGACGGAGGCGGTACCCTTACGGTGAGCGGGACACTGTGGGTAACCGGTACGATTACCGTGACCGGTGGTGGAAAGGTGAAGCTCGCAGAAAGCTATGGGGCTAACGACGGGGCGCTAGTGAGCGATGGGTATGTGTCGGTCAGTGGTGGCGGTACCTTTGCCGGCTCGGGCACGACGGGAAGCTATCCGTTCCTCATAACCACCAGCGCCTGTCCCACCGAAGCCGGCTGTAGTGGAAATAACGCCGTCACTATGGCAGGAGGGGCCGGGACTGTGGCCATCGTCGCACAGAATGGTACCGTCTCTATCGGAGGTGGTAGCGCACTAAAGGCGGTCACGGGGAAACAAATTATTATGAATGGCGGTGCGAGCCTGGTCTATGACAGCGGTCTTATCAATACAAACTTCTCTTCAGGTCCTGGAGGGTCATGGACCTTTGTTCCCGGCACCTACTCTATTTCGGACTAACCGTAGGGTTCTCGGACTGCTATCATTAGCCCATGCTTATCGTTGCAAACTGGAAAGCGTATATTGACGACCTCGCAAAAGCAAAGAAACTCTTCTCGGTAAGCAAGCGGCTCGCACGAACAACAAGGTGCTCCATTATTCTTGCGCCGCCGGCGCCGCTCCTCGGTACGCTCGCGAGAAATAACACTTCCGATGTTGCGTTTGCTGCGCAGGATGTCTCGCTCTCAACGGGCGGGGCGCGGACGGGTGAGATAACAGTAGGCGCACTGGCGGCCGCGGGTGCGACTTATGCGATTATCGGGCATTCGGAGCGAAGAGCGGCGGGGGATACGGACGCCATCATCGCCAAGAAGCTTGAGCTCTCTCTTGCTCATGGCCTCATTCCTATTCTCTGCATCGGCGAGCGCGAGCGCGACAACGAGGGTCGCTATCTCGCGAGCGTCCGCGAGCAGTTGACCGACGCGCTCGCTCCGCTCTCTTCCAAAGAACGCACGAGGATAATTATTGCCTACGAACCCTTGTGGGCAATCGGCAAGGCGGCCTCATTCGCCATCATGCCAAACGACCTTGCCGAGATGGCGCTCTACATCCGCAAGGTGCTCGCTGAACTCCTGTCCGGAAAGAGTTCGGCGCGTTCACGTGTCCTCTACGGCGGTTCGGTTGAGCCGGATAACGCACGCGCGCTTGTCGCGGGCTCGCGGGTTGACGGCCTCTTGGTCGGACACGCATCAACCGACCCTCGTCTCTTCGCGCTCGTCGTGAAGCAGCTTTCTTGACCGCATGCGGAGCATTCGCGACATATCGCTTCTCGCCAACATTCCGATATTGGTGCGTACCTCGCTCAATGTCCCTGTTGCAAACGACAGTGTCGTCAACGACTATCGCCTTCGGAGGGCACTCCCCACGATTGAGTACCTCTCTAGCCGCGGAGCGCGCGTCATACTTATAAGCCACCTCGGCGAACAGGGGACCGAAACGCTCGCGCCGGTCGCGTCTGCGTTTGAAAAACTGATTAAGAATGTCTCGTTTTGTCCGACAACCATCGGGGCAGAAGCGCGAGCTGCGGTCCGTGCACTCGCGCCAGGACATATCCTGATATTGGAGAATCTGCGGCGGAACGCCGGCGAGAAGAAGAACGACCTGGCATTTGCGCGCGAACTTGCGGAGCTCGCGGACGTTTTTGTCCAGGACTCTTTTGATACCTGCCACCGCGGACACGCGTCTATCATCGGCGTGCCGAACTACCTCCCCTCCTATGCAGGACTTCTGCTTGAAGAAGAGGTGCGCGAGCTCTCTCACGCGCTTAACCCGAAGCATCCTGCGCTCGCCGTCATCGGCGGGGCGAAATTCAGCACGAAGGAGGCGGTCCTTATGACCCTGCTCCAGAAGTATGATCACGTGTTTGTCGGCGGGGCGCTCGCAAACGACTTCCTTAAAGGGGCGGGGCAGGAGGTGGGGCGCTCGCTCATTTCCGGCACGAGTCCGCGCCTTGTTAAACGCCTGCTCGCAAATCCGAAGTTCGTCCTGCCGATTGACTCGGTAGTCGTCCCTGCGCGCCTCGTGGGAAAACCGCGGAGCGAGACGCGCACCGCTGCCTTCGGCGGAGTGCTCCCTGACGAAGCGATAGAGGATCAGGGACCCGAGACTGCTGAACTTCTGGCGGGCATCGCCCGCAAAGCGAAGACTATTCTCTGGAACGGTCCCTTGGGGAGGTATGAAGACGGATTCGTGGACGCGACTGACGCGCTCGCAGAGGCGGTCGCCGCCTCGCGAGCGCGCTCAATCGTCGGCGGCGGCGATACCGTCGCGTCCATCGCGCGCCTTAATCTCCTGTCGCAGTTCTCTTTCGTCTCTACCGGCGGCGGTGCGATGCTCGATTATCTGGCTAAAGGAACGCTCCCGGGCCTCCAAGCACTTGACAATAGCGGTACTTGAGAGTATAGTGTTAGGCAGAAGCGGCGTGGGCTGCTCAACAGGGAGAACAATCATGCGGTTCTACATCGTGGTACTCATCGCCGTACTGATAGCGGCGTTCGGCGCCGGGTCTCTCGGCCTGAAGCCGATTCCGGCAGCAGTGATTGTGTTGGCCGCGGCCTTCGTGGCGGCACTGGTTGAGAAGGTGATCCTGCCGTTCTGGCACGACCTGAACTACGATTTGGATGACGTGGAGAATCCTTAGGCCAAAAGGCCACCACGAACGAACGTCGGCCCCTGGAGGAGGCCGGCGTTTTATATTTTGTCTGTGAGAAGGCGCGGGATGAGATGCATGTGCACATGCGGAACATCCTTCCCCACGATAGAGAGTTGAACGTAATCGGTTCCTGTCTTTTCTTTCAGTTCGCGGGCGAGCTTGCGTGCAACTTTGAATAAATCGTTAGCAACATCGTCCGGCAATTCCCAAAACCATTGATAATGTTCCGCGGGGACCACGAGCGTGTGTCCCGGCCGTACCGGGTGCACGTCAGGAAACGACACTATCCTATCGTCCTCGTGGTGCGCCTTCTCGCTCGGGACCTCGCCTCTAATTATCTTGCAGAAAATGCAGTCATCCATAATGGAAACAGTATAGCTGATTCTTTTTTTCTTAGTTCACGGCAACACTGACCACGTCCCCACCGGAGGGTTGGGGTCTCCGGTCCAGGTGATGCCGTCCTTGGACCACTCGAAGTAGTAGGTGAGGGTGTTGA
>CAYQJR010000006.1:0-23990 GCA_964418065.1 uncultured Candidatus Saccharibacteria bacterium
GACAGCGGCCTTTGAAGCCGTTAATTGGGGTTCGAATCCCTGTCGGGCAGCAAAAGTGCGGAGCAGCTTTTGCTGCCCGAAGCAGGCATAAAGATGCCTGCGTCAGGATTCGAAGACCTTGCGAGTATAGTTTAGAACGGAGTGATAAACTATCGGCAAGGTGTACTGCTTGTGTAACAAGAGAAATTCCCTGTCGGGCAGCTGATACAATTACAAGATATGGATTTCAATTCAAAAAAGACTTCACTAATACTCTTGGGTATAACAGCTGTGGTGTGCTCTAGAGCCATGTTCTTCTTTTTCAACGATCCTGAAGGTCCGAATCTTCTCATAGTTACCGTGATGGCGGCGATACTATATGTCGCATCTTTAACAGCATACCTATTCAACCTCTCGGGCTCCAAGAAGCTCTTATTGGCAATCTTCATTCAGATCTTAATAGTCACCAGTCTCTATTTTTATCTGACATGAAAGCAATATTCCTCAACCACCTCATCGCGTTTCTTGCAGGCGCCGTACTGGTTGTAGGGTACTTCGTCTGGAAAGCGTCCCTGATTGAGGGAGTGACAGGCCTCGCTGTCTTCGCGCTCATGCCCATCGCGGTCGTCTATATCATCGCTCTGGGTATCTTCTGCATTACCTCCTGTGTCATCTGGATGACCATTTCTTATTTCAGAAATCGCTGAACCGCGTTATACTGACGCCTGTGAACAATTGAGACACTAGTTCAATATTTAATAGATTTCATAACTGTATGAAAAATATCGTACTCCCTTCACTAGGGGTCATACTATTAGCCATAGCCGCGTATTATCTGATTGGTCCTGACAGCGGAGGGACGCGAGGTGGCTTGACTGTCCAGGCTGCCACATACAGCCAAGCTGATATTGGTCTTGCGTTTGAATATAGAAGCGGACCGACAGGATATGTCTTGGAGGAGAGAATGCCGGTAGATCTCGGCGAAGAACCAGTAAGAACTATTCTTCTTCAAAGAACCGAGGACGCTAAGAATCCGCCGCCCGTCGGCGGGGAAGGTCCTCCGAGTATGGTTATTGCAGTCTTCAAAAATACGAAGAAACAATTCCCGAGAATGTGGGCTGATGCCAATGTTCAGTACAGCAATATCAATCTAACAACGAACACGGTAACCGAAGAGGTGGTTGGCGGAGCAAACGCCATCCGCTACATGGCTGACGGCCTCTACGCGTCAGAGAATGTCGTGGTTGCCCACGGAGACAATATCTATGTCATCACCGGACAGTTCTTGGATCAAGACTCTGATCTCCGGCGAGATTTTGAGCCGTTGCTTAATTCAATTCGTTTCATTCCGAATTGAAGCCGAACTACGCTATACTGACTCCCTATGAACAAATGGCTCGTATCTCTACTTGGTGCTGTCGTTATCGTCGGGGCGTTCTTCGCTTTTAATTCATATATCTACAACGAGAAGCAGGCGGTGGCATTCGCGGATTATAAGGATGCAGAATACATCATAAGCGGGATGCGCGTGCGGCTCGTAGACGGAGTTGCCGAGACCGAGGTCGCTCCCGGCTCAGCGTCCAAGCTCGTCACCCGCTATTTCGGCAATGAGGTGGTGACCGACCTCGACGCTGACGGCCGAGCGGATGTCGCCTTCCTCCTCACCCAAGACACTGGGGGAAGCGGCACCTTCTACTATGTTGTTGCGGCGCTCAATACCGAGCGCGGATATGTCGGGTCTGAGGGACTTCTCCTCGGCGACCGTATCGCTCCGCAGACCACCGCGGTGAGTCAGAATCCGAGCCACAAGGGCGTTATCGTCGTCAATTACGTCGACCGTGCGCCCGGGGAGCCGATGACTACCCAGCCCTCTGTCGGAAAGAGTCTCTGGCTGAAGCTGGACCCAGGGGCGATGCAGTTTGGCGAGGTGGCACAGGACTTTGACGGAGAGGCCGACCCCTCCCGCATGACGCTCGGGATGAAGACCTGGGTCTGGGTGTCGGCGCTCTATAACGACGGGAAGAAGATTGAGCCGAAGCAGGCGGGGAAGTTTACCCTCACCTTCTCGGACAGCACGCGGTTCTCCGCCACCACCGACTGCAACAACATGAGCGGGAGCTATACCGCCGACTCCGACTCCATCACATTCTCGCAGATTGCGATGACCAAGATGTATTGCGAGGGCTCGCAGGAATCTGACTTCGTCACTCTCCTTGAGAATTCCCAGGGATATCACTTCACCGCGCGCGGAGAACTAATCTTTGACTTGAAGTTTGATAGCGGTACCGTCACCTTCAGATAATCTTGGTAAAAGAAAAACCGGCACGAATGCCGGTTTTTCTTGTCCTGTGCGGGAGACTACTGTGCGAATCGCTTGGCGAGCCAGCCGAAGAGACTGAAGGAGTTCTCGCGCGCCTCTACGAACGCTTCTGTCTCTGCCTGCAGAGTCTCAAGCGCTGTTATCTGCGCCGAGAGTTCCACTCTGTCGGCTTCAATGACAGTCCTTCCGAGTAAGTTCTTGAGCTGCGTTATATTCGCGGCCGTGACTGCTATCTCACTGCGGAGCTGGCCGAGACTGCGGTAATCGCTGCCGAAGAGAATGGTGCGGAGCCATCCTCTCCCTTCCACATTTGCAATAGCCCTCACCGAGGTACTCGCCGAGTCCTGCTGGGACTGTGCTACGGCACGCACCTCTGCGCCGATGCCTCCCTCGCGGTTAGCGACAGCGAGAAGCGATCGGACGAACGCTGCAACCCGGCTCATGTGTGCTTCTGCGGTAATCTTGCCTTCAGCGTTTGCATTGTCGCGAGCCGCAGTGCTGGTGGCGTTCCCGCGCTCTGGAGTTCCTGTAGAAGTTACACCCACTCCTACCTGGACTCCGACAGCGGCGTTCGCACCCCTCGCGTCAGCTGCAGCAGTGCCCTCGGTTGAGACCGCGGGGAGCACTCCTGTTGCGCTCACTCCTGTCCGAACTTCAACATCTGAATAAACTCCCTGAGCCGAAGCCAGAGATGGCATCACTGCGCCAAGCAGAAGAGCAGTTGAAACGGCTGATATCAACTTCATTTTCATACGTACTGTTTAAATTAAGTAATGGATAACCGTTGCGCGTACCCCCATAACGATACCATCTCCCAGAACGGCAGGGGACTACCAGTATAGACGGACGCCACATCATAGTTTTACACAGTCAGATATTAGGTATGCGCCGTTTCGGTGCTACGCTATTCCCATATGAACATGAACAACCAAATCGTGTGGATAGCTGTTGCGCTCGTTGCGTTCGGAGGCGTCTGGTATCTCGCATCAAACTCAACAGGGGAGTATACGGGAGGCGCGGTCGCGACGACCACGCCGTTTGTACCGTCTACGGCAGGCGCGCCAACGCAAGCGTCCAAGCCGTATGCACCGGTGGCGACACAGCCGACCAAGACGACCGCACAAACCGTGGGCATCGGTTCAATCTCGCATCTTCTCGGTCTGCGACAGTCGCTCGTCTGCTCGGTTAAGACCGCGAGCGGTGCGATACAGTCGGGAACACTCTATGTCTCTGCGGGAATGGCGCGCGCCAATCTCGCCAACTCCTCGATGATACATGACGGCAGTTATCTCTATGCGTGGATGACGGGCGCAACAACGGGGACGAAGCTCTCCGCGGCATCAAGCGTGAGCGGCAGTGCGATAGTAGACAGGGGCGGGGTAGACCCCTCGGCGAATCTCTCTTACGCCTGCAACCCGTGGACCGCAGATACCAGTCTCTTCGTTCCACCAACCTCCGTCTCGTTCTAAATCTTAATAAAGCAAAGTGCGCTATTTCGTCTATATTCTTGAATGCGCGGACGCTTCTCTCTACACGGGTATCACCACGGATGTTGATCGGAGATTCGGAGAGCACAAGAATGGTACGGGAGGCCGCTTCACCCGCGCTAAGAGGGCGCGGCGCATCGTCTATACCGAGCGACACTCTAACCGGAGTTCAGCGCTCAAGCGTGAAGCAGAGATTAAGCGGATGACCCGCAAGAAGAAATTGGCACTTATCTAGGATTCGCGGGTTTAGCGCTTTTTGCCCGTGTCAGCTAGAATACGCTGGATGCGTACCAGAGGGTGGATTATCGGAGCGGGCGTTACGGCGCTCGTGCTTGCCTATATCGGTACATACTCCGACCTTGTCACGAGCGAGTACCGTTCGCTCGCGGCCGACATGGTCGAGCGGTTCATCCCGCTGCCGGAATTCAACAAGGCCGACTACAACGCGCGGATGCTCTCGCTCGCGCACATCGCTAGTACGACGCTCGTCGCACGAACTGCAACAACCTCGGTCAGAGTTATCTCAACCACCACGCCATCTCTCTGGCCGGTGAGTGCGGCATATCCGAGAGTCGGCGCCCTCCTGCCGTTCAAGCGCATCGTCGCGTATTACGGGAACTTCTACTCCACAGGGATGGGCATTCTCGGCGAATATGCGCCCGACCGAGTGCTTGAGATGCTCGCAAGCACAACAGAAATGTGGACTGCGGCAGACCCCGCGACGCCGGCGATACCCGCCATCCATTACATCGCAGTGGTGGCGCAGGCGACCGCCGGCAAGGAAGGGAAATATGTTCTCCGCATGCCGGACGACCAGATTGAACACGCGCTTGAAATGGCGGAAAAGATAGACGGCATCGTGTTTCTCGATGTGCAGGTGGGGAAGAGCACTCTTCAGTATGAGCTCCCGCAGCTTGAGAAATACCTGAAGTTGCCGCAGGTTCATCTCGCGATTGACCCGGAGTTTTCTATGAAGTTCGGCGACCGGCCCGGTACCGTTATAGGCACCTTTGATGCCGCCGACATCAACTACGCCGCCGAGTACATCGCCGGGCTTGTGCGCGAGAATCACCTCCCGCCGAAGGTTCTCGTCGTTCATCGCTTCACCTACGCTATGGTGACGAATTATAAGGAGATACGCCTCTTACCGGAGGTGCAGATAGTGATGGACATGGACGGCTTCGGCTCTAAGGCAAAGAAATATGGCACCTATAACCGAGTCGTAGCGCCGGAGCCGGTGCAGTTCACGGGGATTAAAATCTTTTATAAAAATGATACGAGACCGCCCGCCGACGGCCTTCTCTCGCCGGAGGAGGTGCTCTCGCTTACCCCCGCCCCGATTTATATCCAGTACCAGTGATTCAGTTATACTGCGCGTATGAACCCCGCATCTGAGTTGCTTCACGAGGTGGCGATAACGGCTATCGTCGTGAAGGATGGGAAATATCTTATTACGCGGCGCGCTCCCACCAAGAAGCGGTGGCCCCGGATGTGGACCGTGCCGGGAGGGAAGCTTGAGACAAGCGACTATGTCAATCTGCCGAAAGATACGGAGGGATGCTGGTACAACATACTGGAGCGGGTCGTACGCCGCGAGGTGAAGGAGGAAACAGGATTAGAAATCAAGAATATTGATTATGTTACTTCGCTCACCACGATAGACAAAGAAGGCATCCCGGTATTTATTATCTCCTGCGTGGCGGATTGGGAGAGCGGAGAAGTCGTCCTGCAGAAAGACGAGGCCGATGAGTACGCGTGGGTCTCGACCGAAGAGTCCAGACAGTACGAGCTCATCGGCGGTATTGAAGAAGAGTTCCGGATGGTTGATGAGCGCCGCGCAGGCAGGAGGTCAGAGTGGAGAAAGTCGGATAGCTTGCCCCGGTAGGCATATGGTAGTATTTCTCACATATGGAAACCAATGAAACAAACAGCAAATTTTTACCCATCGCCGTTGTAGCCGCGGGCCTTCTTATCGCAGGCGCCGTTGTCTGGAATGGCTCCAGTTCAGGCACGCCACCAACCGGAGGTGCACCGACCCCGGGCGGGGCCGCCGTTGATATTAAGGATGTAAAGACCGATGGCCTCCCATTCATCGGCGAAGCGAATGCGTCGGTGACGGTTGCTGTCTGGAGCGACTTCCAGTGCCCGTTTTGCAAACGATTTGAGACCGAGACCTTGCCGCTCATTATCAAGGATTATGTAGAGGCGGGTAAGGTGAAGGTCGTCTTCCTTGATTTCGCGTTCCTCGGTCCCGATTCAACTACTGCGGGCGAATATAATCGGGCGATTTGGAAGCTCTACCCGGCTAAGTATGCAGAGTGGCGCGCGGCGATGTATGCGGCACAGGATGCCGAGCATTCCGGATTCGGCGATGCCGCCTCCATTGATAAGTTGAATGCGACGATAGTAGGAATTGATGCGGCAAAGGTGGCCGCCGATGTGAAGGCGAACGCACGGGCATATCAGGCACTCTTGGATGCCGACAAGGCCGAGGCAGGGAAGGTGGGTATCAATGCGACTCCCTCGTTTGTTATCGGAACCCAGATGATTGCAGGCGCGTACCCCTACGCGAACTTCAAGGCGGCGATAGACGCGGCTCTACAATAACCTCTACAGGGCGGACATATGAATGTTTCGCGCTCTATGGCGTCTGTAATTTGGTATACTTAGCGCCATGAAGAAAATACTTTCCCACTGGGTCGTCGCAACGCTCGCAATACTCATCGCGGCTTACATCGCGCCGGGGGTCACCGTAACGCTTACCGGCGCGATTATCGCCGCTGTTGTTCTTGGCGCGCTGAATCTTTTCATCCGTCCCATTATCTTCTTCTTCACGCTTCCCGTAACTATCCTTACGCTCGGGCTCTTCTCGTTCGTTATTGATGCACTGCTTGCCATCGCCGCCTCGTATGTCGTCCCGGGCTTCCTCATCGCCGGGTTCCTGCCGGCGCTCTTCTTCGCGGTCGTGCTCGTGGTAGTCAACTGGGTCTTCCATTTCTGGACCTACTAATCTAGTCAGAGACTAGTAATTTCTCATATCTCTGGTATAGTCTCCCCTAAGCGCACATTCACAGAGGAGAGAAGTTCATGGGTAAGAGGCTCACGGTTGAGACATACACGCCGCTACCGGCCGGCAGGTACGTTCTAGGAGTGCTGCAGTGTCCGCACTGCAAAAATGACGGATCGCACTACCCGAGCGGGTCAGCTCGGGACGCTAAGGGCGAGAAGGTGCGGCGCTGGAAGTGTTTCAGCCCCACCTGCCAGAAGTACTTCATCAACCCGCAATGATCCACCGCAGAAAGGCCACCTTCCGAGGTGGCCTTAGATTTTAGAGCGCGCGCTTGCCGCGCGTGAGGTTGATGAGGATGGGGAGGAACGAGATGATGATGATAACAAGAGAAATCGGGAGGATGTAGCGTTCACTCTCAGGAATGAGTGAGCCGAGGAAATATCCGAGCGAGGTCATACTTACTCCCCAGAGGACTCCGCCGAGGACGTTGTAGGTAAGAAATGTTTTGTAGGTCATAGAGCCGATGCCCGCGAGGACAGGCGCGATAGTGCGCACGATAGGTACGAAACGCGCGAGAATCACCGCGCGCCCGCCGTACCTCTGGTAAAAACGCTCTGTACGGTGCAAATACTCTTTCTTGAAGAAGAAAGAGTCCTCGCGCTGGAAGAAATTCACGCCGACATTCGCTCCGAACCAGTAGCCGACTGAATCTCCCACTATTGCCGCTATAACGACAATAAGAACCATCGGTCCGAAGGAGAGGAAGCCTCCGGCGGAGAGGAGTCCCGCCGCGAAGAGGAGGGAATCGCCGGGAAGAAATATCCCGACCAGAAGGCCGCTCTCGGCGAACACGATAGTGGCGAGACCGAGATAGCTGCCGGTCTGCACCATAGCTATCGGATCGAGATTTGCACACGCGGTAATAAAATCAAGCATTCTCGTGCAGTATACTGTAGAGAATGGAATCACAGCCACAGTTGTCCACTCCCGAAGAGGAGCTTGCATACTTGCGCGAGCAGGTGACGCGCAAGGAGGCGGAACTCGCCGGAGTCGGGAAAGCGCCGGGTGAGGCGGAACGCGCTCGCATTGTCTCCGAACAAATTCTGATGCATCGGGCGGCGCCTGCAGAAATACTTGCACCCGAGTATCGCGTAAACGAGACGACGAAAAATACCGAGGCGGAGGCGATATTGGCGGAGCTCAACCTCGGCGGGAGCGAACAGGCGATTAAGAGTTTGCAGCGGACACTAGAGGAGAAGGGAGTCAAAACAGCGCTTGAGGTTGCCGAGAAGCTCGGCGACCCGCGTGTAACCGACGATTTCCACCGCTACCTCGTGCGCTTCGTAGCCGCAGGGTTGACACCTCCCAAGACAGACGAGACAGCGCCGCGCTTCAAGGCGCTTCAGATGACGCTCTATGAGATCTCACTCCCGGGGCCCAAGGGCGGGGAACAGGGAGGGCGCGAGAAACCGCTCAAGGAGCTTATCTCCGGCATGGAGCAGTTTTATGCGGGCCTCCAGTCGGTTGAGGAAGCGACGGCGGGCGAGCCAAATTTCTATGCGCTTGAGCTCGCCGTGCCCGCAGATAGTCCTGAGCTCCAGTTCTATGCGGCCGTGCCGAACAGCAAGCGGAACCTCTTTGAGAAACAGCTTCTCGCAATATTCCCCGACGCGCATCTTCTGCCGCAACCGGCGGATTACAATATCTTCGTTGAGAGCGGCATCTCGCTCGCCTCAGTGGCAACGCTTGCTGACAATCCGGTACTCCCGCTCACCGACTACACCGACTTCGACTACGACCCGCTAAACGCCATCGCGAACGCTTTCGCGAAGATTGAGCACGCAGGCGAGGGCGCCGCGCTCCAGATTATCGTTGAACCGCGCGGAGAGCGGCATGTGAAGCACTACCGCAAGATTCTCCAGGCGCTGCGCAAGGGGGAGAAGCGATCGTCGGCCTTCAGTACTCCCGAGACGGCGGCGGGCGAAATCCTGCGGGACTTCAGCAAGACGCTCTTCTCAAGCAAATCGAAAGACGAACAGAAAGCGAAGGAGGCACAGGCGGGGCAGGTTGAGCAGAACAAAGCCTACATTGAGCAAGTGGAGAAGAAGATCGCGACGCCGATTGTCGGCGCCACTATCCGCCTCGTAGTCTCCTCAAGCGACGAGCGCAAGGCGCTCCAGATACTCGGCGAACTGGAGGCAGGGTTCAATCAGTTCGCGAATACGCAAGGGAACCGATTTGATTTCAAGCGCGCCGAAGCCCGCGATGCGCAGGGCGTCTGCGGCGAGTTTTCCTTCCGTTTGCCGGCGGCGGTAAGAATCCCGCTCTCAATCCGCGAACTCACGAGCATCTATCACTTCCCGCCGTCCGGCATCGGGAGTTCGCCGCACCTCAAGCAGGCGCGCTTCACCCACGCGCCCGCGCCCCTGGGGCTCCCGCAAACAGGCTCTCTGCTTGGCACTAACACCTATCGCGGGCAAACGACGAATATCTATCTGAGTCCCGAAGACCGCCTGCGCCATCTCTATGTCATCGGTCAGACCGGTACGGGTAAGACCGGGCTTATGAAGTCCATGATTATTCAGGATATTAAGAACGGAGATGGCTGTTGCTTCATTGACCCGCACGGCACCGACATTCTGGATATTCTCGCTTCTGTTCCGCCCGAGCGGTACAAGGATGTCATCTACTTTGACCCCGCGGACCTCTCGCGCCCCTTCGCACTCAACTTCCTTGAATACGATCTCTCGCGTCCAGAGCAGAAGACCTTCATCGTGAACGAGCTCCTGATGATATTCAAACGGCTCTACGGGGATGTGCCAGAGAGCATGGGGCCCGCCTTTGAACAATATTTCCGCAATGCAACGCTTCTAGTGATGGAGGACCCGACAACGGGCTCCACCATTCTGGACATCGCGCGCGTGCTCTCTAATAGCGAGTTCCGCGCGCAGAAACTCGCGAAGAGCATGAATCCGATTGTGAATCAGTTCTGGACCGAGATTGCGACGAAGGCCGGCGGCGACGCCGCACTGGAGAATATTGTCCCCTACATTACGAACAAGTTTGACGACTTCACGGCGAACGACTTCATCCGTCCGATTGTCGGTCAGCAGGAATCCTCCTTCAAGTTCCGCGAGGTGATGGACACGAAGAAGATTCTCCTCGTCAATCTCTCCAAGGGGCGTCTGGGGGAGCGCAATGCGAACCTGCTCGGCCTGATTGTGGTCGGGAAGCTCTTCATGGCGGCGCTCGCACGCGCGGACAACCCCAGAGCCGCTCATGCGCCGTTCTATCTCTATATTGACGAGTTCCAGAATGTGACGACCGACTCCATCCCCGGCATTCTCTCCGAGGCACGCAAGTATAAGCTCGGACTCTCTATGGCGCATCAGTTCTTAAGCCAGATAGAGGAGAAGACGCGGGACGCCGTCTTCGGAAACGTGGGCAATATGATCGTCTTCCGCGTCGGCGAAGAGGACGGGGAATTCTTCGCGAAGCAGTTCGCACCGACCTTTGAAGCGCTTGACTTCGTCAATATTGAGAACAGAAACGCGTATGCGAAGATTCTCGTCGGCGGCGTACCTCAGAAACCCTTTGATATGAAGACGCCGGATCTGCCGCAGACAAACCTCGCCCAAGTGGACGACCTTGTCCAGCTCTCCTCACTCACCTACGGCAGGGACCGTGCTACAGTTGAAAACATGATTCGCGAACGCTACCTTTCGCGCTGAGTGTATGAACATGTCCGAATATCCTCCGGGGAAGAAGAAAGATAAGAAAGCGAGGGAGCAAGTGCACGGCGGCTTTGATGAATTGAAGGACCTCCTCGCTCGTCCGAAATCGGTTCCCGAACCTGTATCGCCTGCGGAAGTGCCGGCACGCCAAGAACCGGAACAGCCAAGCGTTACGTCCGCTCCTGAAGTAGTCTCTGTAAAGACAGCCAAGGAGTTAGACAAGGTCATAACCTACGCGCTCCAGCGTTCCCTCGTCTCCTCGTCAGAGGAGACTATAGAGAAGGTAACAGGCCTCCAGGCGAGACTCTCTGTCGCTGGGGCATCAGGAAATGTAGCCGCGATAGGCAAGGCAGTGAAGGAAGCAAGGGCTTTTTTAGCGGAGAACTTCCCGAACGCAGAGGAAGATTACTACAAGACGTTTGTTACTGAAGCGAGAGCAAGGCAGAAGGCGGAGTCTAAGCCGAAGCAGGAAGAAAAGCCGCAGAGCGCTGCGCTAGAGGAGAGCATGCGAGAAGTGGAAGCAAGAGCGGCAGAAAATGTTCCGGGGGAGGAGCTCATTGTCGGGAAATCCTTGGAGCAACTGAGAGCAGAAGATACAGAAGCGGCACCCGTCCAAACAGAGCGCTCGGCCCCGAAGACACTGGAGGAGGTATTCGGCAACCAGCCCGTTCCCGAGAAGGTGAGGAAGGCTTATGAAAAAGCTCCAGAGAAGAAGAAACCGAAATACCTCACCAATCTATTGAAAGCCCTAACAAGCCAGAAAGAAAGAGAGGAGAACAAGAGAAAGGAAGAAGAGAGAAGGGAACAGCGGAAGAGGGGGAGAAGGGAGAAAAGAAAGAAGAAAGAATCGGTCATTCCGCCTCGCGAGACTGAAGTAAGCAAGAATGAGCGGAGGCGGGACGAGCTTCTACAAGTCATGGAAGTTCCATCTGCAGAGACAGCCAAGATCCTAGATTCAGAGTCCGAGCGCAAAGCCACTGAATTTATAAACAGTCTTCCTGTTGAAGACCAGATACTATACTCAAAGCAGTACAAAGTACTTGTTGATGGAGCGAAGCGCGATAAGAAGGTTGCTGAAGCCCTTGCCTCTGTGCGGGGCGCTGAAGGCGCGAATGACACCGCAGAAGAAACCCCGGAGCCAGGAAGTGGCGGCTTCAGAGCGGCGCTTGAAGCCGCTGAGGCGCGAAAGGCGGTAGCGGAGGAGAGCGCTCGCACAGGTCCAGAAGAGGTTCAAGAACCTACTCCAGCAATCGAAGGAACACCCAAAGAATGGCGCGTAAAATTGCGAGATCTCATTGAGAGTACGAGGGACATCGCAGAGGGAACTTCAGAACGATTCGCGAAGTCTAAGGAATACCTAAATAACCGAGCAAAAGAAATTGATGCAAAAGCGGAGACAAGTAAGGCGGAAAAGATAGTCCAGAGAATGGGGGAGCTCTATAACAAATTGAATTGGAGAGAGAAGCTCGGGATTGGCCTTGTGTTCGGCGCCGGTGCGGTTGTAAGCGGGGGCTCCCTGCCCGTTTTTGTGGGATTGCTCGGCGCACAACGCGCATTCGGTATGGCCAGCCTATACCTTAGTCAACAGCAAGAACTGCAAAACGCGAAAGTGATGGAGTCAGGACAAATCATCTCTCTTAAGGAGCGTGCGGCTATCAGCGCAGTTTCATCAGGTGCTCTTATGGGAGCTGCAATCGGAAAGGCAATTGAGTGGGCAAATGAGTCAGGTCTAGTTGAGCGAACCCGCGAATGGCTCGGCGGCAAGCTCGGGCATGAGGCAGCGCCTGCGGAACCAGGCGGTCGAGAGGGGATTCCTCCCATTGTAACTACGGCAGACCACATCGCCAACCCGTACCTTCGCCCTGTACCAGAAGTGCCGGCTCCATCAGCGCAAGGTTCGGTGCCAGTCGCGCCCGAAGCACCCGCTCCAGCGCCAGCGGCCGGTGGGGAGCCGCTTATTTCAGAACCGCCAGGTGCGATGCCTGAAATTACCGTTGAAGCAGCGAAGGGGAAAGGATACGAGACAATGATGAAGGACATGTGGAGAGGGCTGCAGGAGTTAAAGGAGCAAGGATTGGATGCAAGTAAATATCCCGAGGGGAGTGATATTCGCCGACTGCTGGAAGCCAATCCCCAGTCAATTGATAAGATTGTGCACCAGATTGCCACTGACTCGTCACATGGTTTCTTTAAGCCTGACGGTACGAGCGTTCAGATCAATCTGGGCGATGAGATGAGCATTAATGACGACGGCTATATTCGCCTGAACGACATGATCCAGGCACCCAAGGGTGCGCCGGTAACGGGTGTGTATCCGCCAGAGCGCGTGGCGGGTATCCGACCGACCGTTGTGTCTCCTGTGCAGGGTCTTGGCGGGGAGGCGCGACTTGAGACTTCGCAAGCACAACAGACCGTAGCAGAGCAGTCACCTGCATCTGGAGCAGCGCCTGCTCCAGCGGAGAGCATAGAGTGGAAAAGTCGCGATGGGACAGTGTGGCGCGACGGCTCCGGCAATCCGATACAATCAGAATCTTTCACTGTGCAGCCCGCTCCGACTCCTGAAGTTTCTGTGCCTGCTGAAGCGGTATCTCCTGCGGCAGAAATGCCAGCAACCTCGCTCCCAACCGAAACTATCCCTGTCCAAGAATCACTCCCGACCGTGGATCTCACTCAAAATCAGCCGGAACAGACCTCCGTCATCCAAAATAGCTTTGGTCTTAGCATACCCACCGCTGAGGCGCACGTTTACGCTGATTCGGGAGGACAGAATGTAGTCTTCGGCGGCTCTCCAGAGGCGAAGATGAGAGTGATTTCCGAATACCTCACTCAGAATCCGGACAAGGTTGTTTTCACCTCGGACGATACCGGCGAATATCGCATTCCTGTGCGCCTCGTCGCAGGGGAGTTAACGGCGGATGCTCCGGTGCGCACGAGCGGCCTCCTCGGCTTTTTCTCAACCTTTATGAAGGCACCGGAGCCGGATGAATTGGCGAAACTTATCAAATAACCCATGCTATGATTTCACCTATGCAAGACGAACTGACAGCACGCATCGCGGAAGACCTCGGTATTAAGGATGTGCCGGCGAGCGAACAGCAGGCGCTCATCGCGCAGTTCGGTGAGATTGCGCTTAAGGCCGCAACGCTTGCAGTCGTAGGGAAGCTTACCGAAGCGAAGCGGGCAGAGTTCGCGAAGCTTGCCGAAGCGAGCGATGCTTCCGCGCTTAAGGTGTTTCTTGACCGCGAAGTTCCCGGGCATGAGGACATCGCGAAGGCAGTGGTTGCAGAGGAGGTGAAGCGATTTAAGGCCTTTCAGGCCCCGTAGTATACTGGAAGCATATTAATAACAAATCTATGAACCCAACCCAGACTGGCATCGCCACCGCGCTCGCGCTTGTTGTCGTTATTATGTTCTTCATTCTTCCGGGACTCTCGCCCTTTGGCCAGCCGCAGCCGACGGCTGTCGGAGAGCCACAGACCTTACCAACCGCTTCACCAGACCAAACACCTATGCCTACCGATATTACTCAACTCATGGTGAAAGACGATGTTGTCGGTACCGGTGCGACTGCAGAGGCGGGGGACACCGTGACGGTCAACTATGTCGGAACGCTTACCAACGGGACCGTCTTTGACGCCTCGGCGAATCACGGAACGACGGGCTACACCTTCACTCTCGGCGCGGGACAGGTGATTAAGGGTTGGGACCAGGGCATTGTCGGGATGAAAGAGGGAGGGAAGCGCACGCTTCTTATCCCCGCAGACCTTGCCTACGGCCCGCAAGCGGTTGGGGATATTATTCCGGCCAATTCAGCACTCGTATTTCAAGTAGAGCTTCTCAAGGTCCAGAAGTAGCCGGTATAAAATTAAAAACGGGCGCGGCATCTCTTGATGCTCGCGCCCGTTTGTTTGCCTGCTGGTCAGCGCAGGATCCTGATGCCGCGGGGAGCGGCGAAGAACACCTCCTCGCCGCAGTCCTCGAACGGGGAGACCTTCTGGTCACCCGATAGGACGAGACCGCTTGCCGCGCCGCTTACAGCACCCGTGACGGATCCATACCGCCAGTACTCGTCCGCTCGGGTGCCCCGGTACGCTTCCGAAGCAATCCGGAGACCGAAGCCGTTGGTGATGCCGAACAGCAGGGAATGAATCCCGATTGTGACGGCCGGATGCGGTCGGGAGAGCCGCGAGTATTCGCGGCAAGCTCCCTCCACCGCCTTCACCGCGGCGAGTTGCTTCTCGCTCACCGCCGGACCCTTCACCAGGTAGTTGAGCGCGAGCTTGTCGCGATCAAGCAACCACGTGGGCACTTGGCGATCATGGACCACGATTGTGAGACGATCGGGGCCTCTCCCGCCATCGACCGGAGGCACCGTAAGCGCAATCTCCTTCCTCTGGCCGGGGCCGGCACATCCCGTAAGCACCAGGATTGCCAGAACGGCGATCCAGCCCGCTATCTTTTTCAACATAAGGAACTCCTTCCAGTGTTGGGCCCGACGCGAATACGCCGGAAACCCCTTGATGTATATGATACACCTCATCTTTGATTTGTCAAATGCTTTGGGAATGCGCTAGAGTGGCGTGAATGAGCGCGATTTCCTTCACGATAGAAGCTCGCTTGCCGCGAAGCGGCGCCCGCGCAGGGAGCATCACAACGCCGCACGGCGTTATCCGGACGCCCGCCTTCGTGCCGGTAGGGACCAAGGCGAATGTGAAAGGAATCTTCCCAAACGCGCTAGAGACATTGGGCGCTGATGTCGTCCTCGCCAACACTTACCACCTCTACCTCCAGCCAGGGGAGCAGATTGTGAAGGACGCCGGCGGACTAGGCGCGTTTATGGGCTGGAAGGGTCCCACGATGACGGACTCGGGCGGCTTCCAGGTATTTTCGCTCGGCGCCGCCTTCGGCAAGACTATCTCCAAATTTGTGAAGGATGATGCACCGCAAGAAGAGTCGGTTGCGGTGTATGACGAGGGGGTGGCGAGTCAGCATGGCCAACTCGCCGTGATTGATGACGAAGGGGTCTCCTTCACTTCTCATCTAGATGGCTCGCTCCACCGCTTCACGCCCGAACGCTCCGTTGAGATTCAACACGCGCTCGGTGCTGACATCTTCTTCGCCTTTGACGAATGCACTTCGCCGACTGAACCGTACGAGTATCAGAAGGAAGCGATGGAGAGAACGCACCGGTGGGCCAGCCGTTCGCTCAAGGCGCACCGGCAGAATCTCGGCGCGGACAAGCAGGCGCTCTTCGGCATCGTGCAGGGCGGAAGGCACGAGGATCTGCGCAGAGAGTCGGCGCGCGAGATTGCCGGACTTGGGTTTGACGGCATCGGCATCGGCGGCTCCTTCAGCAAGGAGGATATGAAGGGAGCGCTCACGGCAGCCGTAGGGGAACTTCCCGAAGAGTTGCCGCGCCACTTCCTCGGCATCGGCGAGCCCGGAGACATTCTAGAAGGTATTGCCCAAGGGATGGATCTCTTTGATTGCGTTGCGGCAACGCGTATCGGGCGCCACGGCTCCATCTATACACGCCACGGCATCATTCACCTTACCGGGGAGAAGTATAAAAATGATTTTGGTCCGCTTGACCCTGTGCACACCATCCCCGGCACAGAGCCTTTCACCCGCGCCTACACAGCGCACCTCATCCGCGCCAAAGAGATGCTCGGCTCCATCATCTGCTCAACGCATAACATCGGCTTCATCCTCAATCTGGTCGCCGGCGCTCGCGCGGCAATCCTTGACGGACGATTTGATACCTATCGGGAAGATTTCCTAAAAAACTATTACGGAAAATAAACAAGGCAGGTCCTCCAGACCTGCCTTGGTATCGCGCTCCTGTTACTAGAAACGAATGGAGCAGAGCGGCCCCGCTTTCGGCTTCTTGCCCTCCGTCAGAGCTCGAAGTCCGTATATTGCCTCGGCATCGCCGCCGATAGCTGCAAGCGTCGTGTGCGGCGCGACGCTTCGCAGAGCTGCGGCGAGCCGATCCCTCATTCCCGGATTGCCTTCGCAAACCAGTTCCAGCGGGGTTATGTACATCGCGTATCTCCTCGGGAGTATGTGCAGAGTGACCTTTTATACAGTATAGTTTATAGTCCTTATGTCAAGACATGGCTAATTTCAAACTCCATCTGCCGTTTCAGCCCGCGGGCGATCAGCCGGCAGCGATAGACGCGCTCGCACGAGGGCTGAAAGAAGGTGTGCAGCATCAGACGCTTTTCGGCGTGACCGGAAGCGGGAAGACTTTCACCGTGGCGAATGTTATCGCAAAGTATGACAAGCCAACCCTTGTGCTCGCACACAACAAGACGCTCGCCGCCCAGCTCGCGCAGGAGTATCGGGAATTCTTCCCCACAAATGCAGTGCACTACTTCGTCTCCTACTATGACTACTACCAGCCGGAGGCGTACATAGCGTATTCGGATACCTATATAGAGAAAGAGGCGATGATTAATGCCGAGATTGACCGCCTGCGCCACGCGGCGACTCAAGCGCTTCTTACGAGGAAGGATGTCATCATCGTCGCTTCAGTCTCCGCTATCTACGGCCTCGGTTCGCCCGAAGAGTACGAGAAGGTACATGTGAAGATAGAGAAGGGAGGTGTAGAGAATCGCGCCGCGCTCATCCGCAAGCTCGTCGGCATTTACTTTGAGCGTACGAATGCTGACCTCAATCCCGGGCAGCTGCGCGCTATCGGGAATTCTCTGGAGTTTATGCCCGTCAACGAGCGGGTGATGTATAAAGTCATCTTTGACGGCGACAGCATCGCGAGTATTGAACAGCTTGATCCGGTCTCACGCGCGAAGGTTAAAGAACCGAAATCGGTATTCGTCTTCCCCGCGAAGCACTTCGTTACAAATGAAGACGAGCGCAATCGCGCCATTGAGGACATCAAGCTAGAACTTGAGGAGCAGCTCGCGAAGTTTAAGCGGGAAGAGAAACCCCTTGAGCACGAGCGTTTGAAACGCCGCACCCTCCACGATCTCGCCTTGATCCGCGAGCTCGGGTACACGAGCGGGATAGAGAATTATTCCCGCCACTTTGACGGACGAAGTCCCGGTCAGCCGCCGCATACGCTCCTCTCTTACTTCCCACACAAATCGGATGGCTCGGCGGACTTCCTCACCGTGATAGATGAGTCGCATGTAACGGTGCCACAGATAGGCGGGATGTATGCGGGCGACAAATCTCGCAAGGACGTGCTCGTTGAGTACGGCTTCCGCCTCCCATCTGCGCGCGACAATCGGCCTCTCCGCTTTGAAGAATTTGAGAAGCGCGTCGGACAGGTGCTCTATACGAGTGCGACGCCGGGACCGTATGAGAAGAAACATTCAGAGCAGATTGTTGAACAAGTGATTCGCCCGACCGGCCTCATTGATCCCGAGCTCACTGTCCGCGGGGTGAGCGAAACGGCCGGATATAAAGGACAGATTGCAGATTTTATTGCTGAAGCAGAAATAGTGATTACGCGCAGCGGCCGCGCGCTCGCGACCACGCTCACGAAGCAGATGGCAGAGGATCTCGCCTCATTCCTGCGCGAGAAGGGGATTAAGGCAGAGTATCTCCACTCGGATGTGAAGACTATTGACCGTATTGATATTCTCACCAAGTTTCGTCAAGGAGGCTTTGATATCCTGGTGGGCGTGAATCTCTTGCGCGAGGGATTGGACCTGCCCGAGGTGGAGCTTGTGGGCATCTTGGACGCTGATAAAGAGGGATTTCTGCGCTCCGAGACCTCGCTTATCCAGACCATCGGGCGCGCCGCGAGAAATGTGCTCGGCAGAGTCATTCTCTATGCCGATAACATGACCGGTTCTCTTGAGCGCGCCATCGGCGAGACGAACCGCCGCCGAGAGAAACAGCTCGCCTATAACAAGAAACACAGCATCACCCCGCTCACGATTAAAAAAGAGATTCGTGATATCGCGGCGTCTATGCGCACCGAGCATCAGCGCACGATTGACGAACTTCTTGTATTGGACACGATTGCCTACAAGGACGACCCCAAGACATTTATCAAACGAAAGAGGGAAGAGATGGCGGAGGCAGTAGAACAGCTGGACTTTGAAACTGCCGCTCTTATTAGGGACGAAATATATAAGCTTGAAGGCACCGGCCCCAAGGCCCGCAAACCCCGCACTCGCAAACCACTTTCCGGTTCGTAGGTGAAATGATACACTCATACCGTACCTGCCCCGCCACGGGCAGGAAATTTACATAGATGACTGCTAAAAAGACACCAAAAGAGGAGCATAAACACAAGCACGGGAGCGATTGGCTCCGCGTGAAGGGCGCGCGCACCCATAACCTCAAGAACATAGATGTTGAGATGCCGCGCGGAGCGATGACGGTTATCACCGGCCTCTCGGGCTCGGGGAAGAGTTCACTCGCCTTTGATACCATTTTCGCCGAGGGCCAACGCAGATATGTTGAATCACTCTCCGCGTACGCACGACAATTTTTAAATCAAATGGCGAAGCCGGATGTGGATGAAATCGTAGGACTCTCGCCGGCCATCTCCATTGACCAGAAGAGCCGTTCCAATAATCCGCGCTCTACGGTCGCCACTGTGACCGAGATTTATGACTACTTGCGCGTCTTGTATGCGCGCGCAGGTCAGCCGTACTGCATCCACCACGATGTGCCGATTGTGCGCCTCTCTAAGGAAGAAATGATTAAGATGGTGCTCTCGCGCGTTGACGCGAAGCGTAAGACAGCGAGCACGAGCGTGATGGGCGTTGCGGTGGATAAGACGGCGGTCACGATCTACGCGCCTGTGGTCGTGGGCAGAAAGGGAGAGTACTATCAGCTCCTCTATGACCTCTTGAGCAAGGGATATGAGCGCGTGGTGGTGGATGGGAAAGCACATTCACTGCGCGAGAAGATTGTGATGGAGCGCAATAAGGTGCATAGCATTGACGCGATTGTGGATTCCATCTTCGTTTCTGAGTTTGCGCGCTCCGCTACCGCTGCACGAGAGCGCCTCTCGGAGGCGCTTGAGCTTGCGCTTAAGCAATCGGACGGGCTGGTGAAGATACAGCACGCAGACGGGACTCAGGAGACGCTCTCGGCGAAGTTCATCTGCCCTGAAGACGGAGCGTCATTCCCTGAAGTTGAGCCGCGCCTCTTCTCCTTCAACTCGCCCTACGGCGCGTGTCCTGCGTGCCACGGCCTCGGTACCGAATCGCTCTTTTCCGAAGAAATATGTCCGGTCTGTGAGGGAAAGCGATTGCGCCCCGAAGCGTTGCGCGTATTTCTAAAGAGTAAGAAGGATAAGACGCTCGGTAAAAGCGTTGTGGACTTCACCAATATGTCTATACGCGAGGCGAAAGACTTTGTAGACACCATAGAGCTCTCGGAGATGAAGCAGGATATCGCACTCCCAATTTTGAAAGAAATAGACAGTCGTCTTACCTTCATGCTGAATGTCGGTCTGGACTACCTCACCTTGAACCGTTCTGCCGCGACGCTCTCGGGCGGGGAGGCACAGCGCATCCGCCTCGCTTCACAGCTGGGGAGCGGGCTCACGGGCGCCCTCTACGTGCTTGACGAGCCGACTATCGGGCTCCACCAGCGCGACAATGACCGCCTTATCAAAACTCTCCTTACACTCAAAGAGCTCGGGAATACGATTATCGTCGTTGAGCACGACGAGGACACTATCTATTCTGCCGACTATATCGTGGATATCGGTCCTGGTGCGGGCATACACGGCGGCACAGTCGTCGCCTCCGGCTGGCTAGACGATTTGCTTACCGCGAAAGAGAACGACTCAGGCTCGCTCACGCTCTCGTATCTCCGGCAGGAGAAGGAGATAGCGCTGCCTGAAGCGCGCCGCACAGGCGAGAAGGGCGTTATCAAAGTGCGCGGAGCGACACTCCACAATCTTGTGAATCAGAATATTGATATACCGCTTGGAAAGCTTGTCTGCATCACGGGCGTGTCGGGGAGCGGGAAGTCCACCTTCCTCTACGACATTCTGCACCGCAATATCGCCGCGCGCTTCGCGCGGCGCGAGGCCAAGCTGGAGCACATTGCCTCTTTAACCGGTACAGAGTATGTCGGCCGTGCGGTCCTCATTGACCAGTCCCCCATCGGCCGTACCCCGCGCTCTAACCCGGCGACCTATACAGGCGCCTTCACCCACATCCGAGACCTCTTCGCCGCTACCCCTGAGGCGCGCGCACGGGGATGGAAGCCGGGCAGATTCTCCTTTAATGTCCCCGGAGGCCGCTGCGAAGCGTGTCAGGGCAACGGCTCTATCGCCGTGGAGATGCACTTCTTACCGACCGTGTATGTGACCTGCGATATCTGCGAGGGTAAACGATTTATGAAAGAAACGCTGGAGATTACCTTCCGCGGGAAGAATATCTATGAAGTTCTCCGAATGACGATTGAAGAGGCGGAGAAATTCTTCGGAGATATTCCCGCGATTAACGAACGCCTGATGAGCCTTAACTCTACCGGCCTTCAGTACCTCACACTTGGACAGAGCGCGACGACGCTCTCGGGCGGGGAGGCACAGCGCGTGAAGATTGCAAGCGAGCTCTACCGTTCGCAGACGATGAAGACGATTTATCTGCTTGATGAGCCGACGGTCGGTCTCCACTACGAGGATGTGCACAAACTGATCGAAATCCTCCAAGAGCTCGTGCGTCGCGGCAACACGGTCGTTGTCATTGAACACAATTTGGATGTCGTGAAGAGCGCCGATCATATTATTGATTTCGGCCCCGAGGGAGGCAAGGGAGGTGGTAAGGTGGTGGCGAAGGGTACGCCCGAGGAGGTCGCCGACACCAAGGGCTCCCACACAGGCAACTATCTCTCTCAAGCCCTCCATCGCCATGCAAAAAAGCGAACTGCAAAGAATTAATCTGCCGGATGTGCCCGGCGTATATCTGTTTAAGCAGGGGAGGAAGGTGTTGTATGTGGGGAAGGCAACTAGCCTTCGCGACCGCGTGCGCTCCTATTTCGACGACGATCTTATCGCGACGCGCGGACCGCGCGTGCTGGATATGGTCACCAAGGCCAATCGTGTCGCCCATGAGACTACCCCCACCGTGCTTGAAGCACTGGTACGCGAGGCCGCGCTCATCAGGAAATATTTGCCGCACGCGAATGTTGATGGCAAGGATGACAAGACATTCCTCTACGCCGCGGTCACGCAGGAAGAGATTCCCCGTGTGCTCGCCATACGCGGGAAGGATATAGATTTCAAGAAATCGGTGGGCGGTGGATACAAGCTGAAAGCGATATACGGACCTTTCCCGTCTGGACCTCAGCTGCGAGAGGCCTTACGGCTTATCCGGCGCATCTTCCCGTTCTTCGACACGCCAAAGCCCGTAACATCAGCGGGGAAACACCATCGGGCACGCATAGAATTTAACAAGCAGATAGAGCAATATCCGCGTTCATATGATGCGAAGGAATATCAAAAGACGATACGGCATGTGATGCTCTTCTTGAGCGGTCGGGGCAAAGAGCTCCGAGCGACGCTTGAAAGGGAAATGCGTATCGCTGCAAAGGAAGAGCGGTTTGAAGAAGCGGCTGAAGCGCTTCGCGCGCGCTTCGCGCTGGATCATATACAGGATGTTTCGCTTATCAAGGACGAGAACCTTGCTGATAGGGATACCAAACTCACCGGAAAGCGCATTGAGGCCTACGACACCGCGCACCTCTCGGGAACGAACGCTATCGGCGTGATGACGGTCGTGGTTGACGGGGTACCGGTTAAAGGGGAATACCGGACATTCAGGATTCGCGGCGTACAGAAGAATGACGACATTGCATCGCTCACGGAGATTCTCTCGCGCAGGCTCAATCATCCCGAATGGCCGTTTCCGCAGGCGATCGTTGTTGACGGCGGAAGAGCACAGAAGAAAGTGGCGGAGAAAGTACTGGCTACTGCGGGCCTCGCTATCTCCGTCGCCGCAGTAGTGAAGGATGAGCGTCACCGTCCGCGCGAGGTTATCGGCGCGCAGCGCGCAGGTGTGAGCGAGGCGGACGCTGTCCTCGCTAACGCCGAAGCGCATCGCTTCTCGCTCTCTCGCCATCGAACGGCTCGCTCGCGAGGGATGCGCTCGAAATAGTTGGTATACTGCACTGATGCACACTGTTGTGGGGGTACTGCGGGGAGGGCCTTCAAGGGAGCATGATGTCTCGCTTAAGTCAGGCGCCGCAATACTCACGCACCTTCCGGCGCATCGCTACATCACGCGCGATATCTATATCCACAGAAATGGAGAGTGGCACGATCGCGGCAAGCCGGTCGCACCCGAGCGCATATTGCGCCAACTTGATGTCGCTCTCATAGGTCTTCATGGAGAATACGGAGAGGATGGGGAAGTTCAGAAGCTTCTTGCACGCTTTGGCGTCCCGTACGCCGGCGCAGACGCGTTCGGCTCGTACCTCGCGATGCATAAGATGATGGCGAAGCTGCGAGCGAAAGAAGCGGGGCTGCTCACTCCGGAATCCCACTACATTGAGCGCGTTGAAGACGCCGCGGCGGGTGCGGGCGAAGCGATACGCAGATTCCATCAGCCGGTCGTGGTGAAGCCGGTCGGCTGGGGCTCTTCCATCGGCGTGTCTATCGTGGGCGGGTATGCGCCGGTACTCGCCGCGGTTGAGAAACTCTTCGGTGACGGGGCGACCGGCGTACTCGTGGAGGAGCTTATTCGCGGCAAGGAAGCGACAGTCGGCGTTGTTGAGAATCTGCGCGGACAAGCGCTCTACTCGCTTCCTCCCGTAGAAATTATTCCTCCCAGAGATGATTTCTTTTCTTATACTGCGAAATATTCCGGTACAGCGCGGGAAATATGCCCGGGAAATTTTTCCCGCGTCGCCTCCGAAGAGCTTCAGCGACTGGCGAAAGTGATGCATCGCGCTTTAGGGTTGCGCCACTACTCGAGGAGCGACTTCATCGTTGCACCGAAAGGCGTCTATTATCTGGAGACCAACACGCTCCCGGGGCTCACAAGCGAATCGCTCCTGCCGAAGTCGCTCGCCGCAGTGGGCGTCACCTTCCGCGACTTCCTCTCGCATCTGGTCAATCTCGCGCTCTCGCGGTAAAGTGCTTTAGTTGCAGTGGCGGGAAAATACGCGCGGTGTTAAGCCGGACTGATCACCGGCTCGCCCTAGTGACGAACGGATTGGAGAGGGAGTTCCCCAGTCGACAGTCCAAGTTTCGAGATCTAGAACTTGTACTGGATCCGAGTTTGCTCGCTTGTGCTATGGAGCTACGACATAGAGTCAGCTGCAGCAAGAGAAGTGCCGCGCGAGAGACTACCCCTCTCCGCGGTTTTGTTTTTATGTTACTCTAATGTCATTCGGGCCCATATGTAAGCATATGCGCCCTTGTTCGGAGAGAGTGAACGATTGAAGACACTCATTCGTTCTTCCTCACTTCGGGCCCATAGCTCAGCTGGTAGAGCACCTCATTTGCAATGAGGGGGTCA
>CAYQJR010000007.1:0-20787 GCA_964418065.1 uncultured Candidatus Saccharibacteria bacterium
AGAGCGCCGCCCTGTCACGGCGGAGGTTGCGGGTTCAAGTCCCGTCTCTCGCGCACACACTAGTTCCTGCCGTATTTGTCCTCAAGCCGTTTTATATCCTTTTCATCGAAGTCGCCGAAGGCGATTTCTAGGAAGACGGTACCCTCCGGGCCGCCGGTCACGCGGTGCTTCGCGCCGCGCGGGCTGAAGAACATATCGCCTTCGTGCGCGCCGTTATCCACCTCATCAATGCGTATCACCCCGGAGCCCTTCATCACGCGCCAGAACTCGTCGCGATGCTCGTGCGTCTGAAGACTGATGGATTGTCCGGCATCCACGGTGACTATCTTCACCGTTGTCTTCTCGTTGAGGGTGAAGCGCTCAAAGTTGCCCCACGGCCGGACTTCTTTCTCATAGTTGGCGAGGTGTTCCATCCGATAAGTATACAGCGCACAAGTATATATGGTATGTTTTCTCACATCGCCGAGATAGCTCAGTTGGTAGAGCAGCGCCATGGTAAGGCGCAGGTCGTCGGTTCAATCCCGACTCTCGGCTCAGCAGGGAATCAGCCGCCAATTCAGCCCTTTGCGGACCCATTTCCTTATGATATGGTGCCGGTGTGCGGCAATCGCCGCAAGAAAGGAGGTGCTATGGAGCTCTTTACAACCGCAGATATTGACCTAGGTCTTGACCTTAGCCTCAGCTTTCGTCATCAGCAAAGGCTCAATCGGCAATGGAACGAGAAAGTATCGGACCCATTCGCCTTCACCCCGCACGATAAGAAAGGGGAAGTGAGCTTGGATAAGGTGGTGAAGGAAAACACCAAGTTTGGAAAGTTCGCTTCAGAGCAACTCAAGCAGATCTTCTACCAAACCACGACGACGCAGGATGACATCCTCCGCCGGCAGAAGGGCAAGAAAAAGGTCGTGGCAGTTGGCTTTGGCCGAAGCTACGACTCCGAGTGGCTCATGGAGGCGTCTCTCGCCGGGTACCAAACCTGGTGGCTAGACGTTTCAGATGTGGCCTGCGAGATGGCCGCCGCGAGCATGAAGATCCAGCACGAGAAGGTATGCGGGGCGTGGGGAGTGAGACCGGAGCCGGTGGTGAAGCAGGGAGAGATTCGTTCAGTCCTTGCTGATCCGGATTCCATCGAGCTTGATCTTGAGTCAGTGGAGGTCTGGTACTTCTGCCGTACGCTGGGGTGCCTATCGACACGGTCTGCGAGGATTGTTCTACAACAGCTCGGCCAAGCTTCGCTCTCGGAGGAAGTGGATCCAGAGAACCGCAACAAGGTCCTCATCATCAACGCGCTCACGGACGACAATCCTGGGGTTGTTGGGAAGACAAGTCAGATGCGGAGCAAGAAGTTCATTCGCTGTAACGCAACTCGAGGGGCAGGTCGCCGACTGAAGGTCAGTGATGGAGCATCGCATCGTTACTTTGACAAGAAGGTAGCAGCATTGACCATCACGGGAGGGTAGAGTTGGCGGGCAGAGACTAGTCTCGGTTCGCCAATTTCTTTTAATGTAACTAGTATGATTACGGAACATGTCACCTTATTAAATGAGACAGTCCTAGAGTGTTTGAATGAGACTGATGAGAAGAAAATCATCAAAACATTTGGTGATGTTGGACTCAAGGTTCTTGGGGCTGATTTTGGGTTTGTGTGGCTAACATCTCTCGGATCCAAGAAACTAAAGCTCCTATATACAAGCCCCCACTTGCCATTTACGCCGCGAACTCCAAGGAGAGGCGGGAGAAACTACAGCGCTCTGAAGAGTCTCACCCCCAACTTCGTCAGTAAAATAAGAAAGACCTCCGACGTGCGGTACGTGAGCAAGTACGTTAAGAGTTTCGTCATTATCCCGCTCGTGTATAAGCAAGTCGTTTTCGGCAATATGGTGCTGTGCTTTAAGTCCGCAGAGCCTTTTCCTAAGGAAAAGAGAATACTCAGTACTTTTATAGGCAATAGCGTGGCCCAGACCATAACGATTCACCGGCTCGTTGAGAGCGAGCATAACGCTCGCGTTTTTTCGGAGAAGCAGAAGGCTCATTTCAAAGCACTCATTGAAAATAGTTATGAAATAATCGTTCACCTTGATGAAGGAAGCAAGATTCTCTATATGAGCCCGTCGGGTACAAACATATTAGGTACCCGAATCACTCAGGTCATACGAGAGATCTTACGAAGTGCGAAGCCAAGTCATATTATGGAATTTCGCCACAAGCAGAAAGACGGGACGGTATTATCTCTAGAAGCCATTGTAACTAAATTGCCTCGAGATCTGGACTTTGGCGGTACGGTTATAAACATATGGGATGTCACCGAACGCAAAGAGTTGGAGAGGGCGAAGGAGACCGAGCGGCTCCTTGAAGAAGAGAAGTTCAAAGTCTCATCAATGGCTGATGTAGCCCACGAATTGCGCACCCCGCTCGCCATCATACAAGGCAATGTGGATCTGGCTATGCAAAGCATGCCGGAAAGATCAAAGCCGCTCAATAAAACGTTTAAAGCTATAAACTATGAAATAAAGCATCTCTCCACTATTCTCTCAAATCTAAGCCTCGTGACTTCCAAAGCGGAACAATTTAGAGACAAGATTGTCTATGAAGAGATAGATGTACAACCTCTCATCTTAGGAGTAATTCAGAGATGCAAAGTCCTTGCGCGTAAGAAAAATGTATCTTTAACTGCGGATATAAGATACGATCTCACTCTGGCAGGGGATATGGGGTATCTGGAGCAGATGCTCGTCAATCTTATCAAGAATTCTATTATTTACGGCAATAAGAATGGCCGCACTGAAATCAAAGCTCGGAAGTCCAAGGGATATATCATCATAAGCGTTATTGATAACGGCGTCGGCATATCAAAGGAAGATTTGCCGCGCGTGTTTGAACGGTTTTATCGGGCGGACAAGTCCCACACTCCTCGTGAAGATAGTACCGGCACCGGTCTCGGACTGCCTATCGTCAAATGGGTTGCAGACATTCATGGAGGTACCATAGCGGTCAAAAGTACAAAGAATAAAGGCAGCGTGTTCAGCGTCTCCCTGCCGATAAAAAGAAGGTCATAAAATGATAAGCCCTTCCGCTTTGGAGGCGGAAGGGCTTGTGGTGCATGTTGGAGGCAGAGATTTACTGGGGCTGGGGCGTGACGGCCAGCGTTTTCTCGGCATCGGCGGCACTCATGTTTCTCGCGCCTGCCTTCACCAAGAACTCCTTCGCTTCGTCGAGGCTTATCTGCCTCATCTTGGCGACGGTGCGTACCAAATCATCGAATTCTGCATCGGACAGGGTGTCGGACATGCAAATCTCCTTGTTTGTTCGGCCAACTCATATTATATGCACAAAACAGATATAAGTCAATAGCGTACAGGAGAAACCACTTTTTCAGAGAGCAAATATATGGTAAAAGAGAGAGGCGCCGCCTTAGCTCAGTTGGTAGAGCAACCCCTTCGTAAGGGGTAGGTCCTCAGTTCAAATCTGAGAGGCGGCTCCAGAGGACTCATCATTGCGGAATATTCCCACTGATGTAGAATATATGTATGAATATTGAAGGCCGCAGATCACCGAACGAAGCTCGAAACGCTGCTAAGAACGCAGACGCTATTATAGCGACTGAATCCGTTGATAGTGTTCGCGAGGCGCAGGAGCAGAGACTGTCTGCTCGTCTGGAAGAAATAGACGATATGGCTAATCGCATGAAGGAGAAGCTTAAAGCGGAAGGGAAGCTCTCCCCGGCTGAAGATATGGTTCTCGGTAAACTCTTGGACGAAAGGGCGAAGGTTGTAGCGGAACAAGAAGGAAGAACAGTCAATTGATTGTTCGCTATGGCCGATAGAGCAACGCGGCTGGCGGAACTGGAAGCGATGATGGCATCGCCCGACTTCTGGGCGGATAAGGCGGAGGCGCAAGAGCTGGTGCGAGAATATCAGAATCTCAAAGAAGGCGCCTCTGGCGACCCGCACGACGCCGGGAACGCGACCTTGGCGATACTCGCGGGCGCCGGCGGCGACGACGCCGAGGACTTCGCACGCCTTCTTCGCCGGATGTACGAAGGATACGCGGGTAAAAAGGGATGGGGCGTACGCGAGCTCCATGCAAATGAAAATGATCATGGTGGTTACAGGAACGTGATGCTGGAGATATCCGGCAAGGGCGCCTACGGCCGTTTGCGGCACGAGGCGGGGGTACACCGCCTCGTGCGCCAATCGCCCTTTAATGCGAATGCGAAGCGCCAGACGAGCTTCGCGCTCGTGGAGGTGCTCCCGACTCTCGTGGCGAGCGACAAGGTCGTGCTTAAGCCCGACGATTTAGAGATACAGTTCGCGCGCGCGGGAGGGGCGGGCGGTCAGAATGTGAACAAGCGCGAGACGGCCGTGCGCATTCTCCACAAACCGACTAATCTCTCGGTCCATATTTCAAGCGAGCGGAGCCAGCTCGCGAACCGCGAGAAGGCGTTGGAGCTCCTTGCCGCGAAGATATTCGCCAAAGAGGAGGAGAAGCGTCTTGCCGAGGCGAAAGGGCGTTCCATCGCCGCGACCACCGCGAACGAGTGGGGGAGCCAGATCCGCTCCTATGTCCTCCACCCCTACAAGATGGTCAAGGACCACCGCACCGACTATGAGTCCGGTAACCCCGACAAGGTGTTAGAGGGCGACCTAGACGGTTTTATAGACGCGGATATCGCGAGTGGGGTACAATAGCCCTGACGCATGATTTATTTCGACAAAGTGACGAAGCGATACGGAGGCATGGCCGCGCTTGAAGGAGTGACGCTCTCTGTCGCCCCCAAGGAGTTCATCTCCATCGTCGGCCACTCGGGCGCAGGGAAAACAACCCTCCTCAAGCTCCTCCTCGCCGAAGAGCGGCCTACCGAGGGGAATGTCTTTTTTGAATCCATTGATGTGAACGACTTGCCGAGCTCGGCGCTCCACCATTACCGCCGCAAAATCGGGATGGTCTTCCAAGACTTCCGCCTTATCCCGAACAAGACGGCCTATGAGAACATCGCGTTTGCGATGGAGGCCGGAGGCCGCAGTGACAGCGAGATCAAGAGCGATGTCCCCTACATCCTTGAACTCGTAAATCTCGCGGACAAGGCGCGCCACTTTCCCGACCAGCTCTCCGGCGGAGAGAAACAGCGCATCGCAATCGGCCGCGCGATTATCAATCAGCCCGAGCTCATCGTCGCCGACGAGCCGACGGGGAATCTGGACCCCATCAACACCTTTGAGGTGGTTGAAATACTTAAGAAGATAAACGAGATGGGGACAACCATCGTCATTACGACTCACAATAAGGGCGTCGTTGACGCTATCGGCAAGAGAGTCGTCACGATTGACCGCGGGCGCGTGGTGCGCGACGACGCGGGCGGGAAGTATATACTGTAGCCATATGGACTGGATGATTATTAAGCGGGTGCTGGTCGGGGGAAGCAAGAATTTCACCCGCGGTGGAGCCGTCTCGGCGGCAACCGTGCTTATCATGACCGTCACGCTCGCGATTATCGCCTCGCTCATCTTCATCTCCGCCCTGCTCACCTTCACGCTCACCACCATCAAGAACAAGGTTGATGTGTCCGTCTACTTCGTCACGACCGCGAGCGAATTTGATATCCTCGCGGTAAAGGCCCAAATTGAGAAACTGCCGCAGGTATCGAATGTCACCTACACTTCGGCGGAGGAGGCGCTCGCGGCCTTCCGCGAGCGCCACGCGACCGATCAGCTCACGCTTCAGGCGCTGGACGAGCTCGGCGGCAACCCGCTTGATGCTTCGCTCGAGATACGCGCGAAGGACCCTTCTCAATACGAGAGTATCGTCAATTTCCTTGAAGCGTCGCCGGCACTCTCTTCCGGCGGCGCGTCTATCGTAGACCGCATCAATTATCAGCAGAACAAAGAGGTGATTGACCGCCTCTCGCTCGCGATACAGGCGACGCGCCAAATAGGCCTTGCGGTGGTTGTACTCTTCGCGCTCGCGTCTATCCTGATTGCGTTTGCGACCGTCCGCCTTGCCATCTACACCGCAAAAGACGAGATTGCCGTGATGCGGCTCGTGGGCGCAAGTAACGCGTACATCCAAGGGCCCTTCATCGTCACTGGAGTTATCACGGGCGTTGTTTCCGCGCTCCTCGTCTCACTTCTTCTGTGGCCGGCGACCTGGTATGCAGGTACGAAGACCGCCAGCTGGTTCAGCGGCTTCAGCCTCGCGAGCTACTACACGAGCAACCTCGGGATGATTCTCCTCATCCTCCTGGCTTCCGGCATTGTCCTAGGCTCGGTTGCGTCGGTGTTCGCCATCCGGCGGTATCTAAGCGTGTAGTTTCTGTATGGCAAAAGAAGGTCACAAATATATATTCGTCCTCGGCGGGGTGATGAGCGGCGTCGGGAAGGGCGTTGTTACGAGCTCCATCGGTCTCCTGCTCCAGCAGAAGGGGTATCCGGTCAACCTCGTGAAGATTGATCCATACTTGAATGTTGATGCCGGTACGATGAATCCGACCGAGCACGGCGAAGTCTTCGTGCTACGGAGCGGACTTGAGGTGGATCAGGATATGGGCAATTATGAGCGCTTCCTCGGGCGCGACCTCACGAACGAAGACTATATGACAAGCGGGATGGTGTACCAGTCGGTCATAGGGCGCGAACGCGCGCTTGAATACGGCGGGAAGTGTGTTGAGGCCGTCCCACATGTGCGCGACGAGATTCTCCGGCGCATTGAGAACGCGGCTGCCTACAACGGCAGCCGCGTCTCGGTGATTGAAATCGGCGGTACCATCGGGGACTTCCAAAATGCGCTCTTCATCGAGGCGGCGCGCGTGCTGAAGATGAAGCACCCCGAGGATGTGCTTTTCGTGATGGTGTCGTACCTGCCCACACCGGGCACGCTCGGCGAGATGAAGACGAAGCCGACCCAGACGGCGGTGCGCGACCTAAATTCCTACGGCGTCCAGCCCGATTTCATCATCGCGCGCTCCAAGGAATTCGTTGATGATAAGCGGAAGGAGAAGCTCGCGGTCTGGTGCAATGTGCGCAAGGATCGCGTGGTCTCCGCTCCCGACATCGACAGCATCTATCAGGCGCCGCTCAACTTCGAGAAGGATCGGTTGAGCGATATGCTCTTGGACGCGCTCAATCTGCCCGAGAAGCGCCGCGCGTCGCTTGCCGCGTGGAAGAAGTTCGCAGTCGCGGCAGTGGACACCAAGGCGCGGGAGATCAACATCGCGGTTGTCGGGAAATATTTTGATACGGGCGACTTCGTGCTCGCCGACGCCTACCTTTCCGTCATTGAGGCGATTAAGTTCTCCGCCGCGAAGCTCCACCGGCAGGTGAAAATTACCTGGGTAAATGCCAAAGACCTGGAGAAGGGGGGAGCGAAGACCGTAGCCAAGATACTCGGGAAGTACCACGGCATTATCGTCCCGGGCGGATTCGGCGAGACCGGCATTGAGGGTAAGATGCGGGCGATCACCTTTGCGCGCGAACGCAAGATTCCGTACTTCGGGCTCTGCTACGGTATGCAGCTGATGGTGATTGAGTATGCGCGCCATGTCCTCGGGCTTAAGGATGCGAACACGACTGAGGTCAAGAAGAGTACTGCCGACCCGGTGGTGGATGTGATGCTGGAGCAGAAGAAGCATCTCGCCGACAACAAGTACGGCGGCACGATGCGCCTCGGGGTGTATCCTGCCTATCTGAAGAAGGGCACGCTCGCCCGCGCCGCGTATAAGAAGGAGCTGGTTGAAGAGCGTCACCGCCACCGCTACGAAATCAATTCAAAGTATGTGAAGCAGCTTGAAGCGGCGGGGCTCGTCTTCTCAGGCACCTCGCCTGATGGCGTATTGATGGAGATAGCCGAGCTCCCGCGCTCTGTTCACCCGTTCATGCTCGGGACGCAGTTCCACCCGGAGTTCCAGGCACGACCGCTCTCTCCGCACCCCTTGTTCACAGAGTTCCTCCGCGCCGCTATTTCTCGCAAGCGAAAGAAGTAACCGAGAAATCAGAGACTAATAGCTCGGAGATGGTTGCGGGTTGTCGCTACCGGCAGGGAGGGTGATATCTATCGTTGCTCCGGGTTGCGGCTGCGGTGCCGCTGGTTGACGGTAGTACCAGAGGATGCCGCCGGCGATTACGACAAGTAACACAATGATTGCGATTATCCACCCGCTCGAGTCTGTTTGGACGATGGTTCGTTCTGGAGGGGGATTGTTTACAACAGTAGCCATACGCTGAGTATTAATTTATTTTATAAAGGATTCCGGCCTTCAATCACTCTGAGCAGCACCATGATTATGGCGATGACGAGCAAGATATGTATAAAGCCACCAATCGTATACGACGTGACCATTCCAAGCAGCCATAATATGACAAGTATGACGGCGATTGTGTACAGCATAGGTGTTACTTAATTTTTTATTTATTGATAGACGATTCTAGAGATAGAGCCGTGTATTTAGCATGAACATTACAGCGGCGAGTGAGGAAACTTACACCTTAGGGGTAGTTCCTCCCGTCTCCCGTGATAGGTATCGGCTCGCCCAGATACTTCGGCTTCCTATGAAAGAGGAGATTCAGCACCGCCTTCTCATTCGCGAGCATCTCGCGGAGATAATTGTGGAATAGGATATTTCCGATGTCCGCGTTTACGCCAGAAGCTTCTATGCCGAGGTTGCGTGCGATGAAGACGGCGCGGGGCAAGTGGAATGACTGGGTCGTGATGAGAATAGAGGAAACGCCGAAGATATCGCGGGCGCGATACATACTGCTGTAGGTATCGAAGCCTGCGTGGTCAAGGAAGATATCTTGGTCAGGAATGCCGTGATCCAGAAGATAGAGGCGAACAGGATTCACTTCATTGTGGCTCACGGTGCTGTTGTCGCCGGAGACGAGTATCTTGGATACCTTCCCAGCTCGGTATAAACCAATGGCCGTGTCCACGCGGTCGGTGAAGATGGGAGCAGGCGCACCGCTCGGGAGAATCGCCGCGCCGGGGATGAGCGCAGCTTGGGCGCTCGGCGCGTCGCCGACAGCATCGTATATATATTGTTTTGTCGTGAAGTAGATGGTCGCGTTAGAGATGAGAATGAACATCAGGAGCCCGAAGAGACTCAGCTCAGCAACGATAATCAGACGCTTCATCCCGCAAGTATAGCGTGTTCGTTGCGGGGCGTAACCAACTCTTGTGTTGTCGCGTTATACTAGCTATATGAAGTGGAACCCTTTCATCAATGCGGCGGCCGCAGCAGCCTATATTGGCGCAGTGTCGCTGTTTATGCGGTTTATTGAGTCGCTTCGTCACGATACGCCGGACACACTGCTTGATGGCATGGGCTTCATGTCGTTATTCGTATTTTCTGCGGCGGTGATGGCGTTCCTATTCTTCTATCAGCCAGCGCTCAAGCTTATGGAAAACAAGAAGGAAGAAGCGATATCATTTTTCCTAAAAACACTTGGGATATTCGGCGCGATAACGATAACTGTGCTCACGTTGGTGAGCATACAGTAGGGGAGTGGAAGTTGAATAAAGCGGCGTTGTGCCGTACAGTTTCCGTATTGCCAGATCGTCTAATGGTAGGACCTCAGACTCTGAATCTGAGTATCTTGGTTCGAATCCAAGTCTGGCAGCCAGTACGGCAAAAGGTAAGTTTATTCAATGTAGCTCGTCTCCATCTTGGCGCAGATATAAAAGGTGTTAAACTTATACATATGAACAATCATCCCTCACAAGACTTTCTTCCCTGGCATATATCGTGGCTCACGCTCACCCTCGGGATTCTCACCCTCGGCACCTTCATCGCTGTCTCTAGCCCGGGTGTGCATTACGGGTATGTGACCCCGATGATGGGTATCGCAGAAGGGACCGGGTACGGCAGGGGAGGCGGCGCACCGGCGATGGACACGAGCATGGCAAATAAGATGATGTACCCGTATCCCTACCCAAGTCCTGATGTCCCGTCGAGCGACACGCGCGAATTCTTGAAGGTTTATTACAACGCGTCAATGCGGACTCGCGACGTGCCGGCTCTCACTCGCAGCGTCGGGACGGTGGTGCGCGGGTACAACGGCCGCATAGACCAAGAGTCCAGCTCCGCACAGTACGGCTCCATCAGCTTCGCGGTCTCTACGAGCAAGTATGACGCGTTTCGTGCCGAGCTCGAGAGCCTCGTCGGGAGCCGGTTCCTCTCGGTGAACGTCTCATCTCAGAACCTCCTCTCGCAGAAGGTGAGTATTGAAGAACAGCAGAAGCAGGCCGACACCACGCTCGCCGATTATAAGACCGCCCGCCAGAAGATCGTCAGCGCACACGCAAGCCTCGTGCAGTCGCTTCAGGCACAGATAAATGCGAGCACACCAGAGTCCGCCGGATGGCTGTTGCTGAAGAAGCAGCTCGCGAGCGAGAACGCTGCATACACAGACCGGCTCGCTAACGCCGACGCGAATATTAAGTACGCCGAGGACTGGGCGAAGGCAGTAGAGACGCAGGACCAGACACTTCTTGATAACATCGCCACCGTGACCGGTACTGTCTCTATCCAATGGATAAGCCTCTGGGACACGGCGCTCGTCTACCTGCCGGGCTACTGGATCCCCGTCATCTTCGCAGTACTCACCGGGCTCTCCTACCGTCGCGACCGCCGTCGCGCCTATGAAGCAGGGAGTTGATTGCATCGGAGTCTCGGTTGTCTATTTCTGTCACGACGGCGAGGGGAATGTGCTTCTCGCGAAGCGGAGTCAGAACGCCCGGGACGAGAAGGGGCGGTGGGACATCGGCGGGGGAGCGATTGAGTTCGGCGAGAGTATTGACGACACCGTGAAGAAGGAGATTCAGGAGGAGTACTGCACCGACGCGAAGGCGGTAGAGTTTCTCGGCTTCCGTGATGTGCACCGAGCGGGTGAGGCCGCGCCGACGCACTGGGTCGCGCTTGACTTCAAGGTGCTCGTAGACCGAGCGAAGGCGAAGATAGGCGAGCCGCACAAGTTTGACGACCTCGGGTGGTTCACGCTCCAAGCCCTGCCTTCGCCCCTGCATTCCCAGCTCCCGACCTTCCTTGCGAAGTACCGCGATACCCTCGCCTCGTAGCCCTTCTTGACAGGATTACGGAGGGGGTGTAAGGTCTCGGAATCGACCCGAGTGGGCCGATTTCGCTTTTTAGCCCGCCCCGCAAGGAGCTGGCTGGTAGCGGAAGCACCTTTCGTAATTCAACTTTCAGGAGGAATACCCGAAATGAAAAACCGCAACTCCAGCAGAAGCCGCAACGTCCGCCTGGTGCCCGTGCTGATCAACGGCAAGGTCATCCAGGTCAACGCCGCCGCCATTGCGAAGAGCGACTGCACCACCCACCACGGCAAGACGGCCGCGGGCGCCACGGTCAACAGCGCGCGTTCCTACGACATCGGCGACTCCAGCATCGTCTGGGCGTCCGACGGCGCGCCGCCAGCCTCGTTCCTGAAGACCGATCTCGAGGTGTTCGCCAAGCAGACGCTCGAGGCGCAGGGCTTCCAGGTCACCAGGCAGTAACTCGGCGCGGCGGGCACCTGCCCGCCGCGCAACAACCAGCCAGTCTCCCAACGGGGGCTGGCTGTCTCATTTTCTACACGCCGAAAAGGTAATGGGCCGCGATTCTCTCGAATCGCGGCCCACTTGCTTCTTGCCCTCACACCCGCGTACTTCGCTGGGTGGAGATACAGGGCAGTCCGGCCATATAGTCCTTCGGGTTCATCCTGATGACATAGTACATGTCTCGTCCTTCTTGCAGCATCAGGACCCGCGGAGTCGTCACCTGCTTCTCGAGCGAGACGGCGACGCGGTCACCGAAGACGAACATGAATACCTTGCGCGCCGGAGCGCCAGGGGACTTCCTCTCGAAGGCGAAATAGACCATCTTCCCCACGGTGGATTCGCCCGCGGCGAAGTAACTGCCGCAGACCCTCCACTCTTTCTTCGCCGTCGCTTTCGTGTCTCCCAGCGTGACGATCGGGTACTCATTCCCGCCTGCTCGCGCCGAGCTCGGCAGAGTCAGTGTGAACCAGAGCAAAAAGCCGATAATGATGAACTTCATAGCCCCTCCTCCCGTGGTTGATTGATGGTTCTGCTTCTACTCGCACTCTACCCCTCACACCCCCGTTGTCAAACCGAGGTTATAAACACTCTCAGACTCCTTCTGACCCCCTCCGCAGGCCCAGTTTCCAAACCCCCCGATCTGTGGGATTATGAGCAAGATATGAAGTATTCGTTGTTCGAACAAGTGGAGAAAGCGTTAGAGAAGGATGAGCGGTTGGTGGCCGATGGGGAATTGCTGCGCAACCGGATTGTGGAGTTGGCACGGAAGAATGATGCGTTGCTCTTGAAGCACCTGCTCGCAGACCCGCAGGTGCGCGATGCATTTTTCACGGATGTGGAGGGTGTAAAAGTCTTCGACTCAGGCCGTTTCGTGCGATTTGTGAACAATAAAGAATTCTTACCGGATTCATACACGGCATTTAAAAACAAAATCGGCCTCGCTGAGGGTGATGAATTCGTGTCTGAAAATAAAGATGTCGTGCTCAATTGGCCCTATAAAGATTGCGTACTCGAAGGAGGACAGACTAAGGAGGACACTAAGCGTGATGAAATCTTCTGGAACGAAACACTTGCGCCCGATCAAATTCATCGGCTCCTCGACCCGAAAGTCTTTACCAACTGGAAGCGCATTGATGCAAAAGGCGAGCATAAGCTCGATGGGCTCAAGGTAGACGAAAATGGCGATATCAAAGACAATCTCATCATCAAGGGCAACAACCTTCTCGCTCTCCACTCCCTCAAAGCTCGCTTCGCCGGTAAGATAAAGCTTATCTACATTGATCCGCCGTATAACACCGGCAATGATGGTTTCAAATATAACGACCAGTTCAATCATTCTACATGGCTTACTTTCATGAGGAACAGACTCGAAGTTGCTAGGCTTTTACTCGCTAAAGAAGGGAGTATCTTTATTTCCATCGACAACAATGAATTAGGGTATCTTCAGGTTCTGATGGATGAAATATTCGGCGTTGGGAATAGGAAGAATGTCATTACAGTTAGGCGCAGCGCCATTTCGGGCGCAAAGGTAATAAACCCAGGTGTAGTAAACACATCTGAGTTCCTGTTAGTTTATTCGAGAGACAGTCAGTTTTGGAAAGTAAACCGGGTATTCAGGGCCCGCGGCAGAGATGAGCGTTATAGCAGTTTTATCCAAAACTTTTCAGCCCCGTATTCTAAATGGAAGTTCACTTCCGTCTTAGAGGGTTGGGCGCATGAGTTACGTATCGAAAAGAGACTCCTGAAGAAACATTTCGGAGAATCTTATGAGGAAGAACTGGAGGATTTTTACTATAAGAATGCTCATAGGATTATTCAATTTGCCTCGTTAGACGACGCAGCAGTCTCGAACGAAGTTGTTCAGTTGAAAACGGTTTCTCAGGCGAGACCGGAGACTGTTTTCCGTCTCCAAAGGGAAGGAAGGTTGGATTACTACATTCTTAACGGTAAGGTAATCTTATTTCTCGTCAATAAAATGCTAGAAATAGATGGAAAGAAAGTCTTTTCAGAACCTCTTACTGATGTCTGGGATGATGTCTTGCCCAACGATATTCATAATGAGGGAGGTGTTTCTCTTAAGAAGGGCAAGAAGCCGGAAAAACTCCTCCAGCGAATAATTGAATTAACAACGAGTGCTGGTGACATGGTTCTCGATTATCATTTAGGAAGTGGAACTACTGCTGCCGTAGCTCATAAAATGGGCAGGCAGTACATTGGGATAGAGCAACTTGACTATGGCACCAATAGCCCTATCGTCCGCATGCAGAATGTAATTAATGGAGAGGAATCAGGAGTAAGCAAGGCGACCCTTTGGAAGGGCGGCGGAAATTTTGTGTATGCTGAGCTGATGCCGCTCAGTCAGACTTTTAAAGAGAAGGTTGAGAAAACAAGAGATGAGAGAGAACTGACAAAAGAGTGGAGTCAGATACAAGAGAAAGGTTTTTTGAGTTACAAACTCGTTTTGAAAAACTTCGATGCAAATGCAAAAGATTTTACGGTGCTCTCATTCGCCGACCAGAAACGTTTCATTCTCGAATCCCTCGACTACAATCAGCTCTACGTGAACTACAGCGAAATGGGAGACAAAGACTATGCCGTTACTCCTGTCGATAAACAGCTAAACAAGGAATTTTATGACAAATAACGAGGTCGTTGACTCTGCAAAAGAGGCAATAAGAAACAGAATGGTTTCACCACTTTACGGCACCTTTATAGTTTCGTGGCTGATCTTTCATTGGCAGTTTGTTTACACAGCTTTTTTCGTTAGCCAAGATAAAATCTTTCAAGCGACAGGACTTTTAAAGAATGAATATCTCCAGGCCGTTTATTTTGATTTTACAGATTTCATCTTTTATTTATTATGGATTCTACCAGTAGCTCTTACCTATTTAATCATTTGGCACTTTCCAAAATGGATTTCAATACCTGCTTTCAAAAGAGATCTAGAGTACAGGACTACAAAGAAGAAACTCGAAATAGCCTCTCAGAAAGAATTGGAACAAAAGAAAGTAGAAGAATTGGTTGTTGCAACTGAACGCGTAAAGAAAGAGAAAGAAGTAAGACAAACGGAAAAAGAAATTGAAAGGATAGACCCCACTCTTCAATGGAAGGAGGAATATGAACTCTTTAGAAAGTCAATATTTCATCACAAGTTTAAAGATATTCTTAAAGCGGTGTACAAACATAGTGGGAATATTAAAGTCTTTTCAGATTGGGGAAATCAATTCGAATTACCTCAAGACATTCTTGTGTATAGTCACACAAATGATTTAGTAAATTTGGATAAATCAAAAGAAAAGATCGAACTCACCGAGAAGGGGAAATATTTCGTGAAGCAAATTTCACAAGAAAGTGGTTATTTACTTTCATAATCTTATATGCCATCACAACTGCTTTATCAAAAATTTGACTCGTCACTCGATGTAAACGGTACTAACTTTTTTAAGAGCCGTGTGCCGGAGGTGGTAGCGAGGAATTTAAACGCGAAGCTTGGGTTGCGTGAGTATCAGAAGGAGGCACTGGGGCGCTTGGCGTTTTATATGGGTGAATACCAGGGCAGGCAAGTACCGCTGCACCTACTCTTTAATATGGCGACCGGCTCGGGCAAGACACTTGTCATGGCCGGGGCAATAGTGCATCTCTACAAGCTTGGGTATCGCAATTTCATATTCTTCGTAAATAGCACAAATATAATCGAGAAGACGAAGAACAATTTCTTAAGCCCACAGTCGAGTAAATACCTCTTTGCTAAGAAGGTAGTTGTCGATGGTCATGAGATTTCGATACGAGCTGTCGACAATTTCAGCACAATGGACTCGAGTGGCATCAATGTTCTCTTTACGACCATACAGGGGCTTCACAAGAGAATGACGGAACCAAGAGAAAGCGTGCTTACCGAAGAAGATTTTGACCATAAGGATGTAGTGTTCCTCTCGGATGAAGCGCATCATGTTAACGCACTTACGCGCGCTCGGATGCGATTGAGTGCTGATGAAGAAATTGAGAAGCAAACATGGGAAGGGACCATCAACCGAGTACTGAACAAGAATCCTCGGAACATCATGTTGGAATTTACAGCAACGATCGACATTCAGAACCAGGAGATTGCGAGGAAATATGCTGATAAACTTGTCTATCGCTACGATCTTGCACAGTTCCGCGCAGATGGATTCTCGAAGGATATTCATGTTGCTGGTATCGATTTCGACGCGATGGATCGAGCACTTGGGGCAGTCATGCTCTCGCAGTATCGGCGGAAGGTCGCGGAGCATAATGGCTTACAACTCAAGCCGGTGGTGTTGATGAAGTCAAGATCTATACACCAGTCAGTAGAATTTGAGGAACAATTTCATGCGACGATAAGGAATCTAAAAGTGCGAGATATACAGAAGTTCAAGACGGGCGGCGGCGACGCACTCAGGGAAGCATTCGCGTATTTTGAGACAAACGACATAAAGCTTAGTGATTTGGTGCGAGAAATCAAAGATGATTTTGCATCCGAGAAGTGCCTCTCGGTCAACTCAAAGGACGATAGCGAGGCGAAACAAATACTCGTAAACTCTCTCGAGGATAAGACAAATCAAATCCGAGTAGTTTTTGCCGTCGATAAGCTGAATGAAGGGTGGGATGTACTCAATCTCTTCGACATTGTGCGTTTGTATGAGACGCGCCAGTCAGGTGGTAGAGCGATATCACCGGCGACCATAGCCGAGGCTCAGCTTATAGGGCGTGGCGCTCGATATTGGCCGTTCTCTTTCGTTGCGGATGAAAGTGATAGATATGTGCGTAAATTTGACGAAGATATAGATAATGAAATGCACATTCTCGAAGAATTGCACTACCACACTAAGGACGACTCCCGCTATATCGCGGAAATACGCAATGCACTCGTAAGAACCGGAGCGTTGCCGCCACCGGAGAATATCAGAGAATACAGAGTCAAAGTAAAGGACGAGATCAAGGAATTACCGTTTTGGACCGAAGGACAGATTTTTTTAAACGAGAAGGTGCATACAGGACGCAAACATATCAAAAGTATCAAGGATATACCTGGAATACCCGAGCGGTTTGTCTACGACTTACACCGTGGTGGCGGACGCGATGTGATCGCGTTTAGCGATGCTATTACTCACGTTGTGCGTGAGATGACCGTGCATGATATTACACCGATTGATGAAAGTATATGGCGCGAGGCGCTTCATCGTCTGCCGTTCTATCAGTTCGATTCTCTGGCTCGTTTTTTCCCACACGTGTCATCGGTATCAGAATTCGTCTCGTCGAAATCATATCTTGGCGGAATCGTGCTTGCCGTGCGTGGCGAACATGCCGATGCGCTCGTTGTGACGCGAGAAGAAGCACTGTATGCCGCGCTGTATGCACTCAACAAGATTGAACAGCTCGTGCAGAACAATACCGGCGAATATGAAGGCACGAAGGAATTTAAGCCACAACCTCTCCATCAAATTGTTAGAGATAAGAGTATAAAGGTTGTCGTTTCAGACATGGGTGAGCAGGAGTTTGGCGTACCAATGAGTCGCGCACGAGATGGTTCTCTGCAACTCGATCTTTCAACGAAAGATTGGTATGTATATGACGAGAATTATGGAACGAAGGAAGAAAAGCAATTCGTACATTTCATACATGATTGTATTGCCGATCTTAAGAAACGATATGAAGAAGTGCGGCTTCTTCGTAATGAGCGACTCTTCAAGATACATCGATTTTCTGATGGCGCGGCTATCGAGCCGGATTTCGTTCTTTTCCTGCACAAAGCAAAGACCGGTAACTCAATCGTGCATCAGTTGTTCATTGAGCCGAAGGGTGGGCATCTTGTCGAACAGGATAAATGGAAGGAGGATTTTCTTAAGGAAATTGCGGCACAAGGGAAGGGAGAGACATTATTCGAAAATGCCGAATATAAGATCATCGGCCTGCCATTTTATCGTCACGATGTAAATGAGGCGTTTGAGGAGGTGTTTGAGAAGTATCTGAACTAAATCATCCACTGGAACTCTATAAGATAGCTGCGGCAGGGAAGAGAGTATACTAAAGGCATTATGAAAGGATTTATTGATTTCGTTCGGGAGCAGGGGGTGGTGGGGTTGGCCGTCGGCTTCATCCTCGGTGGGGCGGTGTCTAAGGTGGTCTCCGCGCTCGTCACCGACATTATTAACCCGCTCATCGGGGTAGCTCTCGGCTCTGTCGGCGGACTGAAGGCCGCGTCATTTACGGTCGGCTCCGCGGTCTTCCTCTACGGCGACCTAATCAGCGTGCTTATAGACTTCATCGTCATCGCGCTCGTGGTCTACTTCGGCGTGAAGCTCTTGCACCTAGACACACTGGATAAGAAGAAGGGGTGAGGGCGAGAGGTATACTGGAGGCATTAGCCATTATTGATTCGCTATGGATATTTCACTTGTGGTCGCGAAGCTCTTGGGAACCTATCTCATCGTCAGCGGTCTCTTCCTCTTCTTCCACGGCAAGAGCGTCCCGCGCCTCCTCCGGGACTTCTTTGACCACCCGGCCATCGTGTATCTCACGGGCGTCATCCTCATCTTCCTCTCCACCTTCTACTTGGTAGAGAACAATATCTGGGACGGCACCTGGCGCACGGTTATCACCGCATTCGTTTGGCTGGTTCTCTTGAAGGGTCTGGCCTACATCTTCGCTCCCGAGATGGTTGAGCGCCTGGTGACGAAGAAGCTTCTTGCTAGAGTGAGCACCTACGGCGTCGTCGCGATTATCGCCGGCATCTCCCTCTCCTACATCGGCTAAAGGCGCGTGATAAAGGAAAAAGGAGCTGGTCAGGCCCCTTTTCTTTTTAACGACCGCGGTTATGTGGGTGGCGATAAGAACTCAAGGCGTCTCTGCGGGTAGTCTTCGGGAGGCACGCCACCCTCATCGAAGTGAACTACGTAGGTAATGTAGCCGGTGAGAAGATGTCTCTTCACCTCCACGACCCCTACCTTGCCTATGCAGTCGCCAAATTGCGCCCACAGACTCTCGGGGACATTCGACAGCACCCACGCCGGCGGCAGTACCCGCACCCGCCACCCTTCCATCTCTTTTGCTTCCCGCAGTTCTCTCACTTCTGGGCTGATGCAGATAACGCTGCTCATGGGAATCTCCGATAGACCAACAGGTTCGAGGAGGGCTCCGCTTCCGCAGTAACTATACCTCTATTCTCGGGCTCCGTTATCGTTTGCTAGAATAACTCTATGACAGAGGTTGCTGTGTTCGGCGGAGGGTGCTTCTGGTGCACCGAGGCCGTGTTCAAGATGCTGAAGGGCGTGGAGTCAGTCGCGCCCGGCTACGCCGGCGGTACGACGCCGAGCCCGAGCTATGAGGCGGTCAGTAGCGGACGCACTGGCCACGCCGAGGTGACGCGGATAGCATATGACAGCGCGCAAGTCTCCTACAAGACGCTCCTCACCGTCTTCTTCGCGACGCACGACCCGACAACGCTGAACCGGCAGGGAGCTGATGTCGGCACGCAGTATCGCTCCGCGATTTTCTACACCACTCCAGCGCAGAAGGCGGAGGCAGAAGCGTTTATCCGCGAGGTAGACGCCTCAACGAAGGAGGGGAATCCGATCGTGACCACGGTGGAGCCGCTTTCCAACTTCTATGAAGCAGAGAGTTATCACAAGGACTACTTCGCCCGTAATCCAGAAGCGGCATACTGCAATCTCGTCATCAGCCCCAAGGTAGAGAAGGTCCAGAAGCAATTCGCGGAGCTCCTAAAGAAACAATAGCGGAGTATAAAAGTAGAACCCGCGCGAGCGCGGGTTCCCGTACAACGAACATCCTAGTGCAGGGTCTTTCTCTCCTGCGGTTTCCGGGTGTGTCCGTCTCGCTCGTCCTCATCCACCCAGCAGGACGCAATCTCCTCGTGGAATGAGTCCAGGAGTTCGCCGAGCTTCAGCCTTGCTCGGAAGTATCTCCTGAAGAGGTCTTCCACCTCGGCATCTTGCAGCGCCAGATCGCTTTCTACAATCTGACGCCGTACCTCGGGCACCTCGTCTTCGGCAATGTCTCCCGAGAGTACCAGAGCCGCAAGACTCTCCTGTCCACCGGCCTTGGTTGCGAATTCTTTTCCCTTCTTTCCGTTCGCGCAGACGATGCGTGCGTGACATCCGCACTTCGGACAGAATAGGGCATATGCAGCCCGCTTGATAAGGCTCATTGTTCCCTCCGTGGGTTAGGCTTCCGTAGATAGAGAACCACGCGAGCGCTCCGCTTGTCAATTCCCGCGCTATACTATGCGTATGAAGAGAGATGACGAACTGTCGCCGGAGCTCCGGAGAGTGGCGCGCGAGGGAAGGACCGAGGCGCCCTTCACCGGCGCGTATGTGAACAATCACGAAAAGGGGATGTACACCTGCGCTATCTGCGGCACCGTGCTCTTCTCCTCGGATACGAAGTTTGACTCCGGCACGGGCTGGCCGAGTTTCTCCAATCCCGCGAACCTCGCGCATGTTGAATTAAAACAGGATGACAGTCTCGGCATGAGGCGCACCGAGGTGGTGTGTAAGAACTGCGGGGCGCACTTGGGACATGTGTTTGATGACGGGCCGAGTGCGGCGGGCGGGAAAAGATACTGTATAAATTCGGTGTGCCTTGAGTTCCAGAAGGGGGATTGACTATTTTATCAACCTGTGCTACTATAGAATGTAACTATGGGAATGGAAGGCATCGGCGACAAACTACGCAAGCGGGATGAGAACGCCATCATCCTCAACGAGCCTGCGATAACAAACCACGAAGTCCTCAACCCTGCCTTTGAGAAGGCGATGGAGCAGGGGATTGAAGACGCGCTTCTGCGCGTCAAGGCGCGTTTTGAAAACGCAGAGGATCCACTGGACAATCTTGAGTACCACAACACGAAGCACACCAAGGATGTGATGCGCCGCGCGCGGCTTATCCTCAGCGCGATGACGAGAGGAGATGCACGCCTCATCCGCCTCGGAGAATTCATCGCCGCCAATCACGACACCGTCCAAAAGTATGACGTCGTGGAGACGGATGGTAAGAAGATGCGCAAGCGCCACATTGAGAAAAATGAGGAGGCGAGCGCAGAGGAGGCGATTAGCTATCTTGAGACGCTCGGCCCCGGCCTCATTAGCGCACAGGACAAGCGTCTCGTAGAACAGGCGATCCGCGCGACGGTTCCCGGATTCGTGGTGAATAAAGAAGAGGGGTATGCGACGGTAGTGCAGCCGAACTTAAGCGAACAGTCCGACC
>CAYQJR010000008.1:0-20608 GCA_964418065.1 uncultured Candidatus Saccharibacteria bacterium
CGCTACCGCCGCCAGGACGAAATCGGCACGCCGTTCTGCGTCACTGTTGACTTCGATACTCTCGGCGAGACGCCAGAGCTCAAAGGCACTGTAACTCTCCGCCATCGCGATACGGGCACGCAAGAGCGTCTGACCCTCGCCGAAGCGGCAGGGCGCATTCGTACTGCAATACAGTGAGAAGGAATGTGCTAGGATGCCCGTATGGATAAGGAAATGCGGATTTCCATCACTCCGGGCACTATCCTCACCGCCCTGATTATCATCGCGGGAGCGTATGTCTTCTGGCTGCTCCGCGACCTCGTTCTGCTTGTCTTGACCGCCATCATTATCGCTTCGGCTATTGAGCCGGGGGTAGCGTTCTTCATCCGCTACAGTATCCCGCGCTTCATCAGCGCTCTCCTCGTCTATGTTCTCGTCTTCGGTTCGCTCTTCGGACTACTCTATTTCCTCTTTCCCCCGATTATCGCAGATGCCGCGAATTTCCTTTCTGCGATGCCAAGGTATCTTGACACTATCAATACCACTTCCGGTCTTTCAGGTATCACGGGGGCAGCCGATTTCATCGGCGGCGGAGAGGGAACCACATCCTTTGTTCAGACGCTTCTCTCATTCCAATCCGTCTTTTCGGGAGGTTCTGAAGGAGTCATTCAGCTCTTCATCACCTTCTTCGGCGGGATATTCTCGCTGGTGCTCGTCATTGTACTCTCGTTCTACTTCGCTCTGCAGGATACGGGCGTGGACGATTTCCTTCGCATGGTGATGCCGGTCGCCTACGAAGACTACTCTGTTGATCTCTGGAAGCGCGCACAGAAGAAGATCGGACTCTGGATGCAGGGACAGATACTCCTCTCTGTTATTGTCGGAATTCTCGTATATCTCGGGCTCCTCATCATCGGTATCCCCTACGCGCTCCTTCTCGCGGTCTTAACCGCTCTCGGGGAAATCATCCCGGTATTCGGTTCTCTCATCGCCGGGGCGGCGGCGGCCATCGTAGCGTTCTCGAGCGGCGGCGTCGCGCTCGCTCTGATTGTCGCCGGTCTCTATATCGTCGTGAACCAATTTGAATCCAATCTCATCTACCCGCTCATTGTGAAGAAGATTGTGGGTATCCCCCCGCTTCTTGTCATCGTGGCGCTCATCGCGGGCTACACGCTCGCAGGATTTCTCGGCGTCTTGCTCTCGGTGCCGATCGCGGCAGTTGTGCTCGAATTCCTGACCGACCTAGATAAACGAAAGCGCCGTGAACACGCACGTCGCGCGTAGAATCTCCCTATGAGTGCGCGCTACATCACCACTACGCTCCCGTATGTAAACGCAGACCCGCATATCGGATTTGCGCTTGAAATCGTGCAGGCCGATGTGCTCGCGCGTGCCTGGAGCGCAGGAGGAGACGAAGTCTTCTTCAACACTGGCACCGATGAGCACGGGCAGAAGATACAGGAAACAGCAGAAAGAGAAGGGAAGGATGTACAAACGTTTGTCGACCACTACGCGAACGAATTCCTTCGTTTGAAAGATGCACTTGGTCTCGATACGAGCATCCATTTTATACGCACCACTGACCCGAACCACATCATAGCCGCGCAGGAGATATGGAAGCGCTGTTTTAAGAAGGGAGACATAGAGAAAAGGACTTTTACCGGCCTGTACTGTGTCGGATGTGAATCGTTCAAGACGGAAAAAGAGATAGCAGATGGACATTGCGTCATCCATACGAACTTGCAACTTCAAGAAATAACCGAAGAAAACTATTTCTTCAAATTCAAAAAATATGAAAAGGAGCTCCTCGACTATTTATCCAGGCCGGGTGTCATCATACCCGAGTGGCGAAGACAAGAGGCAATCGCATTTGTAAACGATGGTCTGGAGGACTTCAGTATCTCGCGCGAGAAGAAGCGGCTCTCATGGGGAGTGCCGGTGCCAGGAGACGATTCGCAGGTGATGTATGTCTGGTTTGATGCGCTCACGAGCTACATCTCTACGCTCGGTTGGCCGGAGGCAGGAGGGGATTTCAAGAAATACTGGATAGACGGCACGACTCTCCAGATGGCGGGGAAGGACCAAGTCCGTTTCCAGTCGCTTATGTGGCAAGCGATGCTGATGTCTGCAGACATCAAGAATACCGATCAGATTTTCTACCACGGGTTCATTAATTCAGGAGGACAGAAGATGAGCAAATCTCTGGGGAATGTCATCAGTCCCTACGAACTTGTTAAGAAATACGGTACTGATGCGACCCGCTATATACTCCTGCGCCACATCAATCCGATGGAAGACTCGGACGTCACTTGGGAGAAGCTAGACGAATGGTACACCGCGAACCTCACGAACGGCCTCGGCAACCTCGTCGCACGCGTGATGAAGCTTGCAGAGCTTTATTTGCCGGTAGGAGGGTACAAAAAGACTCTACCCACCTTTTCTCCCACAATAAATTCTCATTTAGAGAAATTCGAATTCAATCAATCTTTCGATCTTATCTTTGCTAAAATAGCCGCCACGGACAAAAGAATCAATGAAACTGAACCATTCAAACTCATCAAGACAAATCCGAAAGAAGGGACCGAAATCATAATCGATCTCATTCTCGACCTGTATATAATTGGACACTTCTTAAAACCGTTTATGCCTACGACGTCAAAAATTATAATTGACGCTATAGACAGCCACAAAAAGCCCGAGAATCTGTTCCCGAGACTTGCAAAATAGAAGAAATACGCTATAATGTGTTCGGAACTCGCGCGCCGCGCGAGCCGCACATTGGGAGGGGTCATGAACAGACTTGAGAAGCTGGGGGCGGACATTCTTCTCGCCCAGGTAATATGCGGTAGCGTGGTGTTCTTCGGGACACCGCAGCCGGGTGCCGACACCCTTGCGCTGTCTACCGCCATGGTCGTTGCGCTAGTCTTTGCCGTCATCGCGATGTTGCGCGGCGAGGAGGTGGTCACTGCCGTCAGCATTTCATCGGCGTCGGCGCTGTTTGCCTCCCTTTTCCACCTCAATTCCGGGCACGTTCTCTCGGGAATCTTCTTCGGTTTCTTCGTTCTCATTAGCTTCGCTACGGCCGCTCTTGCCGCAGCGCTTGTTAAGAGAGATGAGAAGACATCCATGGAAGAAACGTTCATCCAGGTCTTTTTCATCGCCCTACCGGCGATGGGAGGTCTGAAATACCTGAACGCATGGATGTGGAGACGGTGGTTGCGGGGCGGTCCGGCAAAGTGAACACGGGCGACTCGAGAAATCGAGTCGCCCCAGTCATTTTATGTTACGCTCGTTTTATGGAGACTAAGTATGTAGACGCGCACTGTCATATCCAGTTTGAACAGTATGCACAGGATGATGCCGAGCTTATCGCGCGAATGAAAGAAGAGGGAGTGATAGGAATTGTGGTTGGTGTGGATTATGAATCTTCACAGAGGGCGATTGCGCTCGCAGAGAAATATGAACACCTCTACGCCTCTATCGGCCTACATCCCAATCGCGAGAAGGACGAGTGGTATGAGTTAGAACACTATCGCGCGCTCGCGAAAAGTCCAAAGGTAGTCGCCATCGGAGAATGTGGTCTGGATTATTTCCGTCCCAGTGAAATCAATGAAGAGGTGAAGCGCAAGCAGAAAGCAATTTTGAATGACCAGATTATTTTAGCGACAGAGCTTGATAAGCCGCTCATCATCCATTCGCGCCCAAGCAAGGGGACGCAGGATGCGTATCATGATCTACTAGAGATCTTAAAAGAAGCGAGGGTAAAACATCCGCATCTACGTGGCGACATCCATTTTTTCGTCGGTGGTGTTGACGAAGCACGTGCCTTCATAGAACTCGGCTTCACTATTTCCTTCACCGCAGTCATCACTTTCGCGCGGGATTATGATGAGGTTATTAAGACCGTACCGCTTGCGTCTATCCTCTCTGAGACGGATGCGCCGTACCTCGCGCCTCTCAATCGCCGAGGGACTCGCAATGACCCGCTTGCCGTTATGGAGGTGGCGGTCAAGATAGCGGAAATACGGGGAGAGGACCCGTATATGGTACGAGAAGCGCTTGTCCAGAATTCACGCCGGATGTTCGGGCTGCCCTAGGACGGGAAGCCGCCTTGCGAGGGTAAAAATCCCGTGTTAGGATGCGGGAATTATGGCTAAGAATCAGGGCGAAGAGGTGCAACAGGATGAGCTTCAGGACACGGCTGAGCCTCGTGTCTACGAGCTTGGCTTCCATCTTGACCCCGAACTTCCCACCGAGGAGGTGAAGAAAGCGTACCAAGAGATAGGCACGCTTATCGCGTCTAAGGGAGCGGTTGTCGCCGAAGGCGAACCGCAGAAGATTCCGCTTGCCTACACCATCTCTCGCCAAGAGACCGCCGGGCGCCGTGACTTCGACTCCGCCTACTTCTCTTGGATCGTGTACGAGGCGACAGCAGAGAATCACGCCGACATAGTAACGGCGGCAGGCGCTAACGCGCGTATTATCCGTTTCATTGACCTCATCACGACGAAGGACGCCGCGCGCCGCTCGGTCGAGATGCGCGAACTCTCCCTTAAAGTTCCGGAACGCGAAGAGACTCCGGAAACAGCGGCAAATACCGAGCTTGATGCCGCGCTCGAGAATGTTGTTGTATAATTCAAAGATAATCTAATCGTATGTACCTCAACAAAGTATTTCTCTATGGGAACCTTACCCGCGACCCGGAGCTCAAAGCCCTTCCCTCGGGGAGCCAGGTCGCGAACTTCGGTCTCGCAACGAACCGCACCTATAAGGACAAGAGCGGCGCGAAGCAGGAAGCAACGGAGTTTCATAACATCGTCGCCTTCGGCCGCACCGCAGAAGTCATCGCGCAGTACTGCAAGAAGGGTCGCCCGATTTTCGTTGAGGGACGCATTCAGACGCGTTCCTGGGAAGGGAAGGAAGACGGTAAGAAGCAGTACCGCACCGAGATTGTCGTGGATAACTTTCAATTCGGCGCTGACGGCGGCAAGAATTCCTCTTCGCGTGCCTCGGGCACTGAAGAACAGCCGGCTCCAAGCGACGCCGAGGCGATTAAATACCCGGACGAGGAGATTAATCCAGAAGACATCCCCTTTTAATTGACTTTATATGGCATACCAAGCTGAACGCGAAGAGATAGAGATTAAGAAGTTTATTGACTACAAGGATGTAGCGTATTTGAAGCTCTTCACCAACCCTCACGCGAAGATGCTCTCCAAGAAGCGTACCGGCATTCCCGCAGGGAAACAGCGCGATGTGGTACAGGCGATTAAGCGCGCTCGCTATATGGCGCTTCTCCCGTACGTCGCCGCATAAAGTCTCCTCCCCAGAGTGTAGTTGCTCCTCCTTGCGGGAGAGATTATACTTTGAGTATGAATAAATACACCATAGGTCTTTTCCTGTCCCTCGTTCTCCTCGTCACCCCAGTAACGGCGCAAGCCATAACCAACACCAAGGGGCTTTCTGCAGACCAGATAAATACCATCGTCCAGCTTCTCCAGTCGTTCAATGTGGAAGCAGCAGTCATCGAGAAGGTGAAGATGTCGCTCGGCGGCGGGTCCTCAACGGTAGAGAAGAGATTCTGCCATACCTTCAATAAGGATTTGACCGTGGGAAGTAAAGGAGAAGAGGTCTCGGCTCTCGCCCAAGCGCTGAAAGCTTCGGGCGTTACTCCCACAGGGGATGCTTCAAAGTTTACTGAAAACAACGCCGGCGACGTGGTCGCCTTCCAGGCGAAGTACGGTATTCGTCAGACAGGGTATGTCGGTCCGCTCACGCGCGCGAAGCTGAACGCGCTCCACCGATGTCAGGACGGCGAATCGTCATCGTTTGCGCCAAAACCGACAAAGAATCCACTACCGCCGAAAGAGTGCCCGTCTATCGTTACTCCGGCGTGTGTCGGTAAGGCGATTATGGGCGCAGACGGTTGTGCAATCGGATGGAAGTGCACTACAGAAACATCATCTTCAACGGTCTACTAGACCCAGGCTTCAGATTACGCTTTCTCAACTCGTTCGGTGTATTCGCCGGTGTCGGTGTTGATGCGGACGATGTCGCCCGTGTTGATGAAAAGGGGGACCTGTATCTTCGCTCCACTCACAAGTTCAGCAGTCTTGCTCCCACCTGAGACCGTATTACCTTTGACCGCCGGCGGAGAATCCTTCACTTCAAGATCAACCTTGACCGGTATCTTTATTGAGATAGGCTTCTCTTCGTAGGTGAGTACCTCAACGACATTATTCGATACGAGCCACTGCACCTTATCGTGCACAACTTCGTCGGGGAATGAAAAGCGGTTCTTTAAGTTACCAACCTCTGCGAACCAACTCTCGCCCTTACTCGTGTAGAGGTACTGCGCCTGCATCGTGTCAATGTCGGCCTCGGTAACCGTCTCGTTCTGATGAAATGAAATCTCAACCACTTTCCCTCCGACCAGCTGGCGCAGTTTGGTCTGATTTACCGGCTTGCGCATTTGCATGCGGAAAATATGGGAGGACAGTACCTCATAGGGCTCGTTATTGTAGTTAATGACACTGCCTTTGAGGATTTCGTTGTAACTAAGTACGGCCATGGTTCGTTAAATAAAGTATCCCGCGTGGCGGGAATTAGTGTATGCTAGCAGACATTATGAGTTTTTCAACCACGGAGCTCTCGACGCTCGCGGATAGCGAGGTCCTTGCCCGCTCGCAGCAGGAGCCCGGTCTCTTCGCCATCCTCGTCCGCCGCTACGAGGCGGCGCTTCTGCGCCGCGCTCGGACCATCCTCAAGAGCCCCGAGGACGCCGAAGAGGCAGTGCAAGACGCCTTCACCAAGATGTACCTCTATGCGGACAAATACCAGCCGCAGGAGGGTGCGAGCTTCTCATCGTGGGCGTACACCATTCTCAATCGCGTTGCGTACACCAAGTACCGCACAAAGAGTATTGAGCGCGGGAAGAGGGCGGAGCTCCTGCCCGAGCACTATGAATCATTGCCGGATGCACGGGCAGAGTTTCTGGAAGATCTCTCAATACGCAACGAGGTGCTCGCCGCGCTCGCGAAGCTGCCGGAAGCCGCGGCAAAGATACTGCGGCTCCAGTTTATTGAGGGGAAGACGCAGGAAGAGATTGCACAGGAGGAAGATCTGTCTGTTCCCGCAGTGAAGACCCGCATCCACCGTGCGAAGAAACTCTTTAAACAGGCCTATGACGCCCAACACTATGAATGAAATTCCATCAGTAATTGAACGGACCGTCATGCAGCGCGTGCATCTTATCCGCGCACTCCGCTTCGCCATTTCAAGCGGGACCTTCTCGCTCCTTGTATCCATTCTCGCGCTCTGGGGCATCGGGAGGGAAGTATGGGTCGCGCGCGTATTGCAAAACGCTCCTGCAAACCTCCTAGACCTACCGCGTTTTTACTTCGCGGCATTCCTCAATACCAGTCTCATCGTGCAGGTCCTTATCGTATTCGTCATCGTGGCCCTATTCTTCGTTGCGCGCGAGATTTCCCGTGCGCTTGCCTTCGTCTCTGCTGCAAGAAATGTCTAGTTCTCGGCGAGCTTTGCTTTAATCTGTTTGAGGAGATCTTTGGAGACATCTTTATTGTCGTGGAGGAAGGTGCGCGAGGCGTCATACCCGACACCGAGCTTCGTTTCGCCCATTTTGTACGTGTTGCCGGATTTTGCCACGATGCCGTACTTTTCGCCAAGCGCGATGAGCTCTCCTTCGCGGCTGATGCCCTCATTGTACAAGAGGTCAAATTCGGTCGTTTTGAAGGGCGCGGCGACTTTATTTTTCACCACCTTAACGCGCACACGTCCCCCCACAATCTCTTCACCTTTTTTGATAGACGCAATACGGCGAATATCAAGGCGTACCGAGGTATAAAACTTCAACGCCTTGCCGCCCGGCGTTGTCTCCGGATTGCCGAACATGACGCCAATTTGCATGCGGATTTGGTTGATGAAGATGACGATAGTCTTGCTCCGCGCGGCGATAGCGGTGAGCTTGCGCAGAGCTTGACTCATGAGCCGGGCCTGCTTACCCATATGCTGTTGTCCCATCTCCCCTTCAATTTCATCCTTGGGAGTGAGCGCGGCGACGGAATCTACGACAATCACATCAACATTTCCGCTCCGCACGAGACTCTCAACGATATCAAGCGCCTGTTCGCCCGTGTCCGGCTGGGAGATAAGCAGTTCGGGGAGCTTTACGCCGATGCGCTGGGCATATTCCGGGTCAAGCGCGTGCTCTGCATCAACGAACGCCGCGATACCGCCGACTCTCTGCGCTTCAGCGATAACATGGAGCGATAAGGTTGTCTTACCCGAAGATTCAGGACCGAAAATCTCAATGATGCGTCCGCGCGGCAGTCCGCCGACGCCAAGCGCCGCATCAAGCCCGATAGAGCCGGTGGATACTGCCGGTATCTTCTGCGGGGCGCCTGTGCCGTAGGTCGCGATGGCCTCATCGCCGAACTTAGTCCGGATTTCTTTGAGCGCCTGTTCAATTGATTTCTGCCGCTCGGTCTTATCGGTGCTGGTTGCCGTAACCGTTTTGAGGACTTTTTCCTTCGCTTTTTTGAATGCCATATAAAGTTGGTAGTAAGATAAAAATTAGGGGACAAAGATGGTGCGGGTTTCCGTCACTCGTCTCCCGAAGCGGTCGGTAGCCACAAAGGTAAGTATAGACCCTCCACGGGGAAAGGTCAGTGTTGACGAGAAGTCTCCCTTCTGGTCATACAACGCGAGAGCGCCATTAATCGTAAGCTCGGCGACGCGCGAAGTGCGTCCTTCAATTGTGACGATACCGCCCGGGAACGACTCATTCTGCGCGGGAACGTCTACGGCGAGAGAGGGACCCGCGATGAGCGGCCACGCCTCAATACCCCCATAGGAGACGACAATGAGGAGGACTGCGCCGATGAGATAATTAACCATTAGGCTCTAGAAGGTTTCTTCTTCGCTCGCCGCGCCGGTATTTGCACCCGCCGCGTCGCTCTTGGTAAGGACCTCGCGTGGCTTGGAGCCGTCGGCACTCCCGATGACACCTCGTGCCTCAAGCACATCCATAAGTCGCGCTGCGCGCGAATATCCAATCTTCAGCTTGCGCTGGAGATAGGAGGTAGAAGCGCGGCCGGCCTCCTCTACCGCAACGCGCGCATCCTCATACAGGTCGTCATCAATATCATCGTCATCAAAGCTCCCGTTTACCAACCCGATAACATCATTTGCTTCTGTAGCTCCTCCGGTACCATTGCCTCCGAGGTCAATACTGGAGAGATCGCCCGCGTTGTGGCTCTTGATATAGCTCACCACCTTCTTCACCTCGCTTTCGCTAATAAAGGACGTTTGGATGCGCACCGGTTTCTGCATATCGCTTGAGAGGTAGAGCATATCGCCGCCGCCAAGAAGCGTTTCTGCTCCAGAGCCGTCGAGAATCGTACGAGAGTCTATCTGAGAAGCGACTTGGAGCGCCATACGCGTCGGCACATTCGCTTTGATGAGGCCCGTAATCACATTCACCGAAGGGCGCTGTGTGGAGAGGATGAGGTGAATGCCGACGGCGCGCGACATTTGTGCAAGCCGGACAATAGAAGCCTCAAGCTCTCGCGGATAGCTGTGCATAATATCCGCAAGTTCATCTATAACAATCACGATGAAGGGGAGCGCCTCGGGCATCTCCGCGAGGCCTTTTTTCTTCGCGGGCTCAAAGATCGTGGCATGGTATGAATCAATATCGCGCACACGCTCTGCCTCAAGAATGTTGTAGCGTCGCTCCATCTCCTTCGCCGCCCACTTCAGCGAGAGGATGGTCTTCTTTGAGTCAGTGATAACCGGCGTAAGCAGGTGCGGGATGCCATTGTAGGCGGTCAGCTCAACGCGTTTAGGATCAATCATAATAAAGCGCAGCTGGTTGGGACCATTGCGATAGAGGAGGGAAGTGATGATGGAGTGCATGGCGACCGACTTACCTGACCCGGTTGCACCTGCGACAAGCCCGTGCGGCATTTTCGCAACGTTCACATAGTGGGGTGTTCCCGTTATGTCGCGTCCGAGCGCTGCAAGAAGCGGCTTATCGCTGTCGCTCCACTCGGGCGCCGACAAGAGGCCGCCGAGACCAACCATCGCCTTAACGGTATTCGGGACTTCAATACCAACGAGCGACTTTCCGGGAATCGGCGCCTCAATACGGACAGGATGTGCCGCAAGCGCGAGCTCAAGATTATTGGCGAGCGAGACAATTTTTGAGAGCCGCACGCCCTCAGCCGGCTTCACTGCATAGCGCGTGACGGTTGGACCGACCGACACTTCGTCCATCTCAAGATTAATGCCGAAGTTCTGGAATGTACGTTTTATAATATTCGCATTTGCCTTGATGTCGCCGACGCCCGGTTTGCCGCGGTCAGCTCCGAGAATTGAGAGCGGCGGCGCTTCGTACTCCGCATCAAAGTTCGCAATGCCGGTTCCCTGAACTCCCGTGGCGCGATTAAAGACGGTCACCACCGGATCCTGATCCTGCTCAAGCGGTGCCGGCACATCCTCATCTTCGTCCTCATCCACATCGCTCGTCTCCGGCACACCGACAACCGCAAAATCTTCATCATACGAGACACCATTCTGGCGCCTGGGGCGTACGCGCTCCCAGAGCTCACGGACATTCCCGGTCAAGAGAGCGCCGAGCGCCTCCAGGTCGCTCACAATGGCGACCCCGATAGCAATCATCGCCAGAAGAAGAACCAAAGCCCCCCAGAAGCCGAAGAAGTTCGTGAGGAGGCCCCCGCCCCACACACCCGCCATCCCGCCGAAGCCCGTGTCGGGGAAAAGGCCTGCAAACGCCAGGACCGACGCACAGATGAGGAGGAGACCAGAGGTGGTGAGAAGCTCGATGGTCGGGCGCCCGAAGCCTGCGTAGAGGCCGACCGCAATCAGCGCAAGCGGGAGCAGAAATGCCCCAATCCCGACAATCGCGTAGCTTATATCAAAGACCGCGCTGCCGACGGGCCCGGCTGCCCCGAAGAGCGCAAGGGTAAGAAGAATACCTGAGGCGATAAGGACAATCGCAGAAGCATAGCGAATGAGCATATCGTATTCCTCCACTTCCTCGTCGCGAGTCCTCCGTCCTCGCCGAGCGCCACCGTTTTTGCGACTCATATATACACAACATTGTACCACTCTCTAATTGCGCTACTTGAGAAAATGAGGGGAAAGACTTGCATACTCCTCCAAAAGACCTATACTGCTCCGACATCCTATGGGACATAACCAGCTAGATATAGGACATAGTACTGAAATCAGGAAAACCCAAGGAAAGGGTAGAGAGATACGTACAGAAGATTTTATCTTAGAAAAGAATATATTTGCCAACATATTTGAAAAGGACATACGGAGAGTATTCATCTATAAGAAAGCCGAACGGCTCGCAAAAGTCATCCACCTTATCACTCCCGCCTTTGCGGAATCTGTCTCACTGCGCAGCCGGATTGACGCGATTGTTACCGGTCTGGTGGATGCGGCAATCCTGCCGCCGGGAACGGCTCGTGCGGCGTTTTCCCGTGAACTGCTCGCCCTCTCCAGCGTCCTTTCTATCGCGCGCACAGGAGGATTACTCTCGGCGATGAACGCTGATCTCATCACCCATGAAGCCCATATGCTGCTTCAAGAAGTAGCGGCCTACGAGGAGCCGAGACTCTCCTTTGAAGAATCGCCAACGCTCTCCGGCATCGCCAAAAAGGTACTCTCCAAAGAGCCGTTAACCGATGCACGATCGCACACGCCAAAGGCGTCGGCAAAACCGGCCTCAAGCCAATCCAGGCATAAGAGACATATAAAGGACACTGATTCCAATAATGACATAAAGGACAGACGGGATGCGATTCTTTCTGTTATAAAGGACAAGAGACAGGCGAGCATAAAGGACATTTCAACTCATATTCGGACTGTTTCCGAGAAAACCATCCAGCGCGAGCTCTTGGCGCTGATTGCGCTCGGTATCGTATCTAAACGGGGTGAGCGCCGATGGAGCACCTACTCTTTGGCATAGCAGGGAGGGTTTTGACTCCGGAAGGGGTCTTTGCTACTATGGTTCTTGTGATAGCGACTGGGGCATAGGAGCGAAAAAAGACCGTAAACTCGGTCTCTTTTTGCTACCCGTGCTTTGGCAGTTATCCACACACCCGTCGCCCCGTAAGAGTCGTAGCCCTAGTTTCGGCTATATACTGGGGGACAGTCCTTGGAGGATGTTTTGCATTCTCCTTGGGCGTACTTTGATAACTGAATAGTCTAACGAAAGTTAGACATCAACCCTTGCCAACTAACCCATGGCGCACTGGTCGATACCGTGCGGTGTGGGATAGTGTGAAAGTGAAAGTGCTCCATCTACCTTGATTATTATGTGCTCCCTAAAAATTCTTAACAATTGTTTATGAAAATGGTAACTACAAAAGCAATGGCGAAAGTTGCAGCAGTGGCGACCGGACTCGCGATGGCGACATCGATGCTTTCATTTGCCTCAGTTGCAAATGCAGCGTTGACCGCTTCTCAGGTCTCGGCCATCATCTCGCTTCTTCAATCGTTCGGTGCTGACAGCACTACTATCGCAAATGTGCAGGCTTCCCTCACGGGCGGCACCCCAGCTCCGACTCCTGGCAATAGCTCATGCGCTTTCTCGAGAGACCTTACGGTCGGCTCGACAGGCGCTGATGTGACCTGCCTTCAGGCGGCGCTCATCGGTATGGGATATTCAATCCCAGCCGGTGCAACGGGCTACTTCGGTGCCCAGACAGTCGCGGCGGTAAAGGCCTGGCAGACAGCTAAGGGTGTCTCACCTGCGGCTGGCTACTTCGGCGCAATCTCCCGCGCTGCCTTCGGCGGCACGGTCGTGGTAAATCCAGGCACCCCAGCTCCGGCTGGCAACGGCCTCGGTATCAAGCTCTCGGCAACGTCGCCGAACGGTACCGTGCTCGTTCAGGGCCAGGGCATCGGTAATCTCGCAGACTATGTCTTCTCAAATCCGACATCGGCTCCGATTACCGTGACCGCGCTCTCGTTCAAGCGTATCGGTGTCAGCAATGACGCAACGATGACGAATGTGTACCTCTACAACGGTGCCATGCGCCTTACGGATTCTGCAGGAGTTTCATCTTCTGCGTTCTCGTATAGCGACCCAAGCGGCATCTTCACGGTTCCGGCAGGCATGACCTACACGGTCTCAGTCCGCTCGGATATCGCAGACAGCACCTCCGGTCAGCAGATTGGTGTCCAGCTCGTCTCGGTAAGCTCGTCAGGCACGCTTGATTCGTCAGTGGTCTTCCCGATTAACTCGGGTCTCCAGACCATCTCGGCGGCAACTCTCGCGGACGTTGTATTCAACGCAACGACGCTTCCGACAACGAACACGAGCCTGGTTCCGGCGAATGACATCTTGGTCTGGCAGAACACGGTCGCCGTGTCTACCAACCCGGTTAAACTTTCGTCTATCCGGCTCACGAACCTCGGTTCTATTGACTCGTCAAATGTCGTCAACCTCCGCCTCTTCGTAGACGGCACGATGGTTGGCTCAGCAGTTCCAGTGATGAATGCGGATCGCACGGTCACCTTTGACCTTTCGGCAAATCCGACTCTTCTCTCAACGCAGAGCCACATCATCAAGGTGCTCGCAAACATCACGGGCGGTTCCAGCCGTACACTCCAGCTCTCGGTCCAGCGCTCTTCGGACGCAATGTTCGTAGACAACCAGCTCGGCCAGCCGGTGACGCTAAACACGACGAACAACTCGACCGCCTTCTCCGCAGCAACATCTGGTCTCCAGACGATTGCAGCAGTGACGGCGTCCTCAGGTGTCTCGGTCTCGCTCGCACCGGATTCTCCGACAGCGAGTGTTCCAGTCGGCGCTTCCAATGTGAAGTGGGCATCCTTCAACATGCTCGCCTCGGGTGAGAATGTGAAGGTCATGGACCTCTTCGTGGTCGCAAGCTCGTCTGTCTCCGGTGTCATCAGCGGAGTCGGCGGCTTGAACAACGGTAGGGTTATGGTCAACGGTGTGCAGATCGGGTCTACAAAGGACATCAACGCAGGAACTTCGGCGACTGCGGCTGGTTCTGCAACAGACTTCTCGCTCGGTTCCTCGCTCATCCTCCCGGCAGGTGTGACCACCAAGGTTGACATCTACGCAGATGCACAGGACACGGCGGGTACGAATCTCGCAAACGGTGCATCAGTTGTAGTGTCACTTGTCGCGGGCTCAAGCAACGGGCAGGGACAGTCCTCGCTCGTCTCAACGAACGTCCCGTCATCGGTGGTCTCTACAAACGCAGTTACGGTTACCTCTTCGTCTCTCACGGCGACGAAGTACACCGGCTACGGCAACCAGACCGTTATCGCGGGCTCGAACAACGCCAAGATTGGCGCGTTCACGCTCTCAACCGGTTCTACTGAAGGAGTAAACGTCAACACAATTGAGATTACGATGTCTACGGCTAACGCGGCATCTATCACCAACTTGACGCTCAAGGATAACGCGACGGGCAGCACGCTCGGCACGATTATCACGACTCCGACGGCAAGCAACTCATTCTCGGTCAGCTACGCGGTCCCAGCATCCTCAACCAAGGTCATTGATATCTACGCAAACGTCCTCTCGGGCGCAAATGCGGGTTCAATTGTCACCTCGGTCGGTGCTTCTACTGCAGGCACGGGTATGATTACCAGCATCTCCGCTTCGCCGAGCGCAACAGCCCTCCAGACCATCACGGTCGGCTCGGGTACGCTCTCGGTAACGCGCGGTGCGGGTGACCCAACAAGCAACAATGTTCTCGCAGGTGCCGCATCGGTTGCGGTCGGCGAGTTCAACTTCGCGGCTTCAAACTCCGCGTACACGGTGAACAACCTCGCCATCCTTGTTCCGAACAGCGCCGCCACTTCGGTAACGAATGTGACGGTCTCGTACAAGAATCAGGCAGGCGCAACAGTGACGGCAACCCAGGCACTCGCAGTGAGTGCATTGATGCCGTTCGCAACGGCGACCTTCACCGGTCTCGGTATGTATGTCCCGATGAACGATTCAGCTGATCTCGATGTTATGGTCGGTACGCCGACAATCGCATCAGGCGCAACTTCGGGCGCGGCGATTAACGTGTCGCTCAACACCGGTAACTCAAGTACCGCAATTGACAGCACATTCGTCGCTAACGACAGCGCTGGCACGACGCTCACGGTGGTGAACTCGGGTACGGACATCGCCTCAAACGGCACGTTCTACGTCCGCAAGTCCATCCCGACCTTCGCGATGAACTCGGTCAGCGGTGCTTCTATCCCGACTCCGCTCTATCAGTTCACGATTACAGCGGATCCGGCAGGAGCAGTTGAGTGGACGAAGCTCGTCTTCACGGTTGGAACGACCTCGGCAACCATCACAGGTGTCGATCTCGTTGACAACGCGACAGGCGTCAGCATCCTCGACAACAACACAAGCTCAGCTTCTACGACGGCAACGGCCATCACGGTTGACCTCACAAAGAACGCAACCAAGGCAACCTTTGCCCAAGTAAGCGCTGGCTCGTCGAAGACCTACAACCTCACTGGTACGGTTGCCGGATTCACGACTGGTTCTACCATCTCGATCCGCCTCGCGGCAGACAATTCTGCGACGGCGAACGCGGCGGCTGGCTCAGTCTCCGGTAACACAGTCTGGTCTGATCGTTCGGCAACAACCCACACGATTAGCACTTCTGACTGGACCAACGGCTACCTCCTCAGAAACTTCACGACGAACTCGGTCACCTACTCCAAGTAGTCAACTGACTCTCGTGAGTTCCTCTAAGGAACCTCCAGCTAGGAAATTGGCCTAGCGAAACAGAAAAACCACCCCTCGGGGTGGTTTTTCTGTTTGTGGTATCCTGTCCGCATATGCAGGTTACAACCAAGCAGTGGGTAGTCGCGGGTATTGGACTGGCAGCAGTACTGGCCTACTTCGCATGGTCGTACTTCGCGCCGGTGCTCTCTCCCGGCACGCCCGACATCGCTTCCTCTACTGGAAACGGCGTGTCGACTGCGACCACCACCCCCGCATACACGGGACCATTCCCAATTAACAAAGCCGACCGCATTGCCTCATGGAGCTTTAAGGGTGCGTATGCAGGGAACGGGACCCTGATTGCGCAGGCGAATGCCGACACCACACACCTCACCGGACTCATAGGGAAGGGGGAATATGACGACTATGACCTCTATCTCGGAATAGCGAATAACGAGAGCTCGCTCGGCAACGGAAAAAGCGCGTACGATAACTATAACCGCGCAATTCGGATTCACCCGCAAAAAGGGCTCGCATTCGCGAATCTCGGGCATCTGTTTAACCAGCTTGGCGCGTACTATAGCGCTGCTGATGCGTATGCAAAAGCGACCTCAGTTGAGCCGGGAATGCTTGAATACCATGTTCAACGGCTCAATTACCTCACGCGGCAATTCCCGAACGACTCTGCGCGCATCACTTCCGCGCTTACGGATGTGTCTAACGTGTTCGGCGATGCACCGCAAATTCTTGCCATAGAGGCACAGTGGCTCACCGGGCTCAAGCGCTATGCTGACGCCATCAAAGCGTGGGAAACGGTAAAGATGCTCTCGCCTGGGAAGGATACCACCGTTATTGATGCCGAGATTGCGCGGCTTAAAGCGAAGCAATGAACTACCTCGAGCGCGCGTATCCCTGGCTCCTTCTCGCTCCCGTACTCCTGCCGGTCATTGTGTGGGGAGGGCTCATCTACCCGTATCTTGTCCCGAAGACTCTTCTCTTCTACGCGGTTAGTTCGGTAAGCATCGGCGTGTTTGTCATTCTTGCCGCGAATGGACGCGCATTCTATTACGCGCGGCTTTCTCATTGGGAAACCTGGATTCCCGCTCTGCTTCTCCTAGTTGCGTACGGCACGAGCTTCGTCGGGATTGATTTCTATAAGAGCTTCTGGAGCCTCTTTGTCCGCGGCGACGGACTCTTCATGCTCACCTGTGCCGCGGCGAGCTTCTACATGCTTTTGTTGTATGCCGACCGAGCATTTTCCGAGCGCCTATTGCGCACGGTCGCGGTAGTGGGAAGCGCGGTTGCGCTCTACGGCATCGGGGAGTGGCTGCTCGGTGGCGGGCGTATCGGGAGCTTACTCGGGAATGCCGCGTTCTTTGCCGGCTACCTCGGTATTTCGCTCTTTGCGACGCTCGCTGTAGGAAGACTCTTTCCGTCGTGGCGCCCTGCGGCCTACGCGGGTGCGGGGCTCCATATTCTCGCCATCATTCTGACGGCAACGCGCGGTACGATGCTCGCGCTTTTTGCTGCAGGGCTGGCATACGGCGCTTACGGCGCCCTCTTCGGAAAAGGGAAGCTACGCACGATTTCTGTCGCTACGCTTGCCGGACTCGTTCTGACAGGCGGCTTATTCTTCATTTTCCGTACCACGCTCGCGAATCTTCCTTTTGAGCCCATCGCCCGTATCGCCTCTATTTCATTGTCAGACGGGACGGTCAGCAGCCGCCTCTTCATCTGGAAGAACATGCTCACGGAGATACAGAAGAGTCCCATGAGTGGCGTCGGTGCCGAACATATTGATGTTCTCTTTAATCGCTTTTACGATCCGACACAGATTGTGGAGCAGTGGTTTGATCGCTCGCACAACGCCTTCTTAGACTACGCCGCGCAGTACGGCATCGGCGGACTCCTGCTCTATCTCGCGCTCATTGCGGCATTCTTTACTTCCGCCCTGCGCCTCCTGCGGAAGGACGAGGCGTGGATTGGAGGCATTGCCGCACTGCTCGCGCTCACTTATGCGGTGCAGAATTTCTTCGTCTTTGATACCGTTTCTTCCTTCTGGCTCATCCTCGCGCTCCTTGCGGTCTTTCTCGCGCGTTCGTTTGCCGATGTTCCGCGTGAGGAAATCCTCTTTTCCCTCTGGATGCGCAGGGCTTCGTGGCTCGTGGCGGCGATAGTTATAGCGCTCGGCGTTCCTGCCGCGGGACGCTCGGCACTTGCGGCGTATGACCTCGCGCAAGCATACAAGTACCAGCTGACAGACGTTGCACAGGAAGTGGGCTATTTCTCGCATGGCCTTGCGCTCAATACCTACGGCAATCTGGAATACGGGTATCAGGCATACGAGATGTACGCACTTACGCAGGTATCCAGGCTCTCTGGAGAAGCGCGTACAGACGCGTACCAAGCGGCGCTTGCCGTTCTCATGGAGAATTTCAACCGGTATGCCTATGACGCGCGCACGGCGCTCTATCTCGCACATGTGCTCTCGCTTTCGCCGCCGGAAATAACTATTGATCGCGGTCTCCTCAGCGAAGCGCTTGCACGCGCGATTGCGGGCTCGCCGAAGCGTTCACAGCCTTGGTACATCCTTGCGAACCTCTCCATCAGTAATGCGAATGCCCACCCGCCGCGCTCCGCAACCCGTATCGCCGGGTATGCCGCCGCGCAGGATATCCTATCGCGCTACATTGAACTGGTACCGACCCTTTCTGCTCCCCATTTTGTCCTCGCTCAGCTTCTCTACGCGTCAGGGAATGCTGCCGGTGCTGTGGCTGAGGCCGAGAAGGGAAGGATGTATTACAAAGAAGATCTGGAAACCGCTCGCCGCGCGGCGGTGTACTATGAGACGGTGGTTGACCTCCCGCATGCTGCGTTCTTCCTTGGTGAGATAGTGCGCCTTGATCCAACGGACACGGCCGCGGCGAGCGACCTCGCTAAAATACAAGCCTATGAACAATCCCAGCAATAACCGCCCGCGTGATACCGAGAGGAGGATGCTCCCGTTCTTTGTGGAGTTCGTGAAGTTCTCCACGGGATTCGCGGCCATCATCGCCACCGCGCTTCTGACCCTCCATGTCGCAAGCGCGGCGATGAATTAAGTTTACATTTTCATACCATTCTGATAGAGTAGCCCTGTACGAACCGAAGACAGTGGGTGCCGCGAAAGCGGATAAATCCTGCCGAGGCGAGACCACACAGGTCGAACTCTCCTTTATTTCGTTCGTGCAGAACCCGGAATGTATTCCGGAAATATAACAAGATGGCAATATCAAGAGATAAAAAGCGCGAGATACTCGCGAAACTGAATGATGCGTTCAAAGAAGCATCGGCAATCGCCTTTGTCAGTTTCTCTAAGCTCACCGTGAAGGACGCTTCGCGTCTGCGCAGTGAGCTCCGAGCGGCAGGCGTGCGCTATTACGTCGCAAAGAAAACCCTCATCACCAAGGCGCTTCTTGAGCGCGGCTACACGGGCGAGGTGCCGGCATTGCCGGGCGAAATCGCGGTCGCATGGACAAGCGGCGAGGATACGACGACGCCGGCGCGCGGCGTGCACGAATTCGGCAAGAAGATGAAAGAGGCACTTGCTCTTGTCGGCGGCGTATTTGAAGGAGCGTTTCTCACGGCAGAGAAGATGGTCGCCATCGCGACGATTCCGCCGGTGAATGTGCTTCGCGGAATGTTCGCCAATATTATTAACTCTCCCATCCAGCGGTTCGCGATATCGCTTGCTGAGGTGGCGAAGACTAAGAATTAAGTATGAATCAGGAACAAATAATTGAAGCAGTTGAAAAGATGACCGTTCTTGAACTCAATACGCTCGTGAAGGCGATTGAAGAGAAGTGGGGCGTTTCTGCAACTGCAGTAGCCGCCGCAGGTCCCGCAGCTGCAGCCGCTGAAGAGGGAAAGTCGACCAATGATGTTGAACTTACCGAAGTCGGAGCGAACAAGATTGCCGTCATTAAGGCGGTGAAGGAGGCGCTCGCACTCGGCCTCAAGGAGGCCAAGGACCTCGTTGACGGCGCACCGTCAATGCTGAAGACGGGTATGAAGAAGGAGGATGCCGCAGAACTCGCCAAGAAATTGACGGATGCGGGTGCAAAGGTGACGCTCAAATAAAGACACAAAAACACGCCCTCGCCTAGGCGAGGGCGTGTTTTGCGTTTTATCGCCCGAGCCCCTACACTCTCTGCATATGGAACCCCTGGCCAAGCTGTTCGGCTCTCCCGCCCGTCTTAAGACCATCCGCCTCTTCATCTTCAACCGAGACACCTCCTTTACTCCCGCCGAGGTTGCCGTACGGACGAAGCTCTCTGGGGAAGCGGCGCGCCGTGAGCTCAAAGACCTGCTCTCCTCCGGCCTCCTGCGTAAAAAGGGAATACAGACTCCGGCACGCTATCAGATAAACCCACGCTTTGAGCACCTCTCCGCCCTCGACTCGTTCGTCCGCGAGACGACCTCGGTACCCCCTAAAGAAATTGTCGCGGCGCTCCGCCGCGCAGGCTCCCTGCGCCTTGTCGCGCTCTCAGGCCTCTTTACCGGTATTCTTGAGCCTCAAGTAGATATGCTCATCGTCGGGGACAATCTGGACGAACGCCGGCTCGCGCTCGCGGTACGCTCCCTTGAGGCGGAGCTTGGGAGGGAAATACGCTATTCCTCGTTCGCTACCCCCGATTTCCGCTACCGGCTTGGGGTCTATGACCGCCTGTTACGGGACGTTTTTGATTATCCACACCGCCTTTTGATTGATAAAATAGGTCTCTAGAAATGGTACAATTCTCTATAGGTGCTCATCTGGTAGGCGCAGTTATTAACCTATAAAACAAAGCTTTATTAATATGTATTTCAACACATGGT
>CAYQJR010000009.1:0-19391 GCA_964418065.1 uncultured Candidatus Saccharibacteria bacterium
TATCGTGCTCCAGCAGCGCGGTGCCAGTCTCGGTGGAGCTTTCGGAGGCGATAATTTCGCGTCGACGTTCTATAAGCGCAGAGGCGCCGAGAAATTTCTATTCAATGCGACAATTGCAATCGCCGTACTTCTCGTACTCGCAGCGATAGTAAACTTCCTTCTTGTAGGATGATTGGTACCGACCTCCCTCGCTTGAGAGAGCATTTGCAGCGTTCATGGAGTGTTCCATTGTTTGAACAGTTGCATGACCGCGTGCATGCGTTCTCGCCCGGCGACCGAGTCCTGTTCTATATACTTGCGGGCCTCTGCGGCATTGCCGCCTTCACGGGTCTTTATGCGCTTCAGCAATCGCTTCTGGTAGAGGTACCCGCCTACGGCGGAAGTCTCCGCGAGGGCGCGGTCGGCAGTCCGCAATTCATCAACCCGCTTCTTGCTATCAGCGATGCGGACCACGACCTCGCCACCCTCGCTTATGCGGGACTGATGGGCCTCTCGGCAAGCGGTAGTCTGGTCCCGGTCTTAGCCGAGAGTTATACGGTGTCGCCGGATGGCAAATCCTACACCTTCGTGCTGCACGAAGACGCGCGGTTCTCCGACGGCACGCCGGTGACGGCAAACGATGTGGTATTCACCGTACAAAAGGCGCAGGACCCCTCGCTGAAGAGTTCCGAATATGCAGACTGGGCGGGCGTAAATGTCGTCGCCGATGGCCGCACGGTACGCTTCACGCTCCAAAAGCCGTACGCGCCCTTCCTCGGACTCACGACGCTTGGCATTCTGCCGGAACGCCTCTGGCAGAATGTCTCCAGCGGAGAGTTCCCGTTCTCGTCGCTGCAGACGAGTCCGGTCGGTGCGGGACCCTTCAAGGTGGAGCGTGTTTCCCGGGATGCGTCCGGACTTATCAAGAGCGTATCGCTTGTCGCGAATCCCTATTATATTTTCGGACGGCCGTACCTCGACAGCATCCGCTTCGATTTTTATCCCCGCACCGAAGATCTGGCGGGAGCACTTTTGGGCGGGAATATAGAGAGCGCGTATGATGTCCCTTCGCCCGTCGGACTCACTGCGCCCTATGCCCGAGTCTTTGGCGTATTCTGGAACCCGAGCGAAAAACAGGTTTATGCACGAGAAGAGGTGCGCAAGGCGCTCTCGCTGGCGCTCGACCGCCGTGCACTCATCCAGACGACGCTTGGCGGGTACGCGACCGCTATCATCGGGCCCGTACCGCCCGGCGGCGGCATACGGCAAGCTATGGTCCCCCAGTCAACGGATTATACTGCGACCGCGGCACACATCCTTCAATCCGCCGGATGGGTGTATGACGGGACACTGCGTGCGTGGAAGCATGCAGGCGCCAAACAAACACTGGAGCAGATTACTCTGCGCACCTCAAATGTGCCTGAGCTGAAGAGCGTCGCGAGCGCGGTAAAAGCGGATTGGGAGAAACTTGGCATACCGGTCAGTATTGAGCTCTACGAGTCGGGCGACCTTTCGCAAAATGTTATCCGCCCGCGCAACTATGAGGCGCTTCTGTACGGTATGGTAATCGGGCGCGACCAGGACCTGTACGCCTTCTGGGGTTCGCAGGAACGCAATGATCCGGGTCTTAACATTGCGCTCTACGCGAACAAGACGGTTGATGCGCTTCTTGAGGACGCCCGGAGCTCGACTGATGAGGCGAAGCGGACCGCTGATTTGCAAAAGATTGAGGACATCATCGCCGGAGAGTATCCAGCCGCATTCATCTATGCGCCTGACTTCACCTACGCGGTACCGGAGGATCTGCGGGGCGTTGTTCTCCCGCAAATCATCATCCCCGCGGATCGCTTTGCAACCGTTGCTTCCTGGTATCGTACGACCGATGCAGTATGGCCATTTCTTGCCAAGTAGCGTTACAGAATATTTTCGTACGGGTTTCAACTATTATTCATTTTACAAGCCCGATTAACTTACCTCTATGAATCCAACACCTTCACCAGCCCCCGCACCAGCCCCAGGACCCGCAGGAGGCGCGAACTCCGCCCGGCACGACCGGCCGCATCCGCACCAGCGAGGCGGCCCGCGACGCTTTGAGCGGGGCAACCGCCCTTCCGGTGGTCGCGCCGGTCCGCGCCCCGGAAGTGCAACCCGGCGCATCCAGCGCATCCTGCGCCGCCCGGCCTCTAATCCGTCGCGCACCAATCGCACGGCCGACTACTATCCCGAGCCGGCAGGACCGACAACGGTCCGCATTATCCCGCTTGGGGGCGTTGAGGAGGTGGGACGCAATATGACCGCCGTTGAGGTCGGCGCCACAGGCGACATCCTCGTCTTTGACGCGGGCTTCCAGTTCGTCTCTGAAGATGCTTCCCCGGGCGTTGATTACATCCTCCCGAATACGAAGTACCTGGAGAAGTACGCGAGTCGCGTGAAGGGCGTCATTATTACCCACGGCCACCTCGACCACATCGGCGGCATCCCCTTTATCCTTCCCCGCTTCGGTACGCCGCCCATCTACACCCAGAATCTCACCTCAATTATGATTCAGCGGCGCCAAGAGGAGTATCCGGACGTCCCGAAATCAGAGATGCATGTCGTTGAGGTCGGGCAATCGGTGGTTATTGGTTCAACACGGGTGAAATTCTTTCCCGTCACGCACTCCATCCCCGACTCAATGGGCTGTTCCGTAGAAACGCCGCAGGGAAATGTGGTCATCACCGGCGACCTCAAGCTCGACCACGATGACAGCATCCCTACCGAGCGCGAGCAGCAGACCTGGGGGACGCTCGCAAAAGACAAGAACATATTCTTCATCGCTGACTCTACGAACGCCGAAAAGGACGGCTTCTCAATTCCCGAGAAGCGCGTCATTCAGACGCTCGGCGACATCATTAAGACCGTGTCGGGGCGCCTGATTATCGGCACCTTCGCTTCGCAGTTTGAACGCATGATTCACATCATGGAGACGGCGGAGAAACTCGGCAAGAAAATCGTGACCGAAGGCCGCTCCATCAAGAACAACCTTGAGATTGCCGAGAAGACGGGCCTTCTGAAGATTAAAAAGGAGACCATTATTCCCGCGCAGGATATCAGCAACTATCCGCCGGACAAGATTGTCATCCTCTCTACGGGCGCACAGGGCGAGGAGTTCGCGGCGCTGATGCGCATCGCGACCAAACAGCACAAATATATCACTCTGAATGAGCGCGACACGATTGTACTCTCCTCCTCCGTCATCCCCGGAAATGAAATCTCCGTGCAGAAACTGAAGGACAATCTCTACCGCCACAATGTGTCTCTCATCCACTACCGCTCTTCGGATGTTCACTCAACCGGCCACGGAAACACAGGCGAGCTTGTCTGGATTAACAAGCAGGTGAACGCGAAGTTCTTCATGCCCGCCTACGGCTACCGCTCAATGACCGCGTGCCACGCAAAGGCGGTGGAACAGTCGGGGTTCCCGCGCGAAAATATCATCGTCGCCGATAACGGCACGGTTATTGATATTGAGGACGGCGAGCGGATGAATGTTCACAAGCAGAAAGTCCCTTCCGCACCGATGGTGGTAGACGGCTTCACAATCGGCGATATCCAAGAGGTGGTGATTCGCGACCGCCAGTCGCTCGCCAAGGACGGGATGTTCGTGATTATCGCGAGCGTGAACCTGAAGACGGGCAAGCTGCGCAAGTCGCCCGACATCATCAGCCGCGGTTTCGTGTACCTGCGCGAGTCGCAAAACCTCTTGAATGAGGGTCGTATTCTTATTAAGAAGACAATTGAGGATTCAACGCGCAACATGAATCCGATTGACCTGGACTATGTGAAGAACAATCTCACGGATGTTATGGCCGGCTTCCTCTTCGCGCGCACCAACAAGGCACCGATGGTTATTCCGGTACTCATCGGGATGTAACTTTGCGTGAAAACGCGCCCCGCGAGAGCGGGGCGCGTTTTCCGTATGCTATGCTCGATGCAATGAGTCCGCGTGTCGTTATTTCTGTCGGGAATTTCTTTTTCGCCCTTTTCTCCACCGCAACGTTCTATATCCTTCTCCCCTTCTTGTCGTCCTTCATGTCGGCCGCTTACACAGGCCTCGTGATTGCGGCAGGAGCGCTTGTTGCTTGCATCTGCTTCCCGTTCCTTCCTCGTTTCGTTTCGCGCTATGGCGCACAGCAGATGGCGCTCATTTTTGCACTGCTTGAGATACTCGCTCTTCTCGCACTTTCCGCGGTACCGGGAGTCTTCGCCGCCGCTTTCTTCGTTGCGGTCACCGTGGCGCTCCAGCCGTTTCTCGCGTATGAACTTGACCTCTTGCTTGAAGCAACGGTCTTGGAGGAAGGCACGACCGGGCGCGTCCGGGCTCTCTTTCTTACCGCATGGAATGTCGCCTCTCTCGGCGCGCCACTTCTCTTGGGCGCCCTACTTGCGAGCTCGGACGCGTACAATCTCGTTTTCCTCGCCGCCGCCGCGGCGCTGGTGCCCTTTGTCACCCTCTTTGCCGCCCGGAAACTGCCCCAGGTGCGGACCCCTCAGCTCTCTCATATGAGAGATACTTTGCACTGTCTCCTGCGCGACCGCGACCTCGCCGCCGTAACCTTCGGCCATTTGCTCCTATATTTGTTCTTCGTCTGGGCACCGCTCTATGTGCCTATCTACCTCCACAACGAGCTTCTCATTCCGTGGAGCGACCTTAGCTGGATATTCTTCATCATGCTCCTGCCATATACCCTCATCCAGTACCCATCAGGCGTTCTCGCCGACCGGTATGTGGGCGACAAAGAGATGATGTTCGCCGGATTCCTCCTTGCAGGCGCTTCGCTTGCAGCGGTCGGTCTCTTTTCTTCGTCAACTCCGTTTTTCCTCATTATGATTGTACTCATCACTTCGCGTATCGGCTCGGCGCTCATTGAGAGTATGACCGAGGGACACTTCTTCCGGCGTGTTTCAGAAAGAGATATAAACTCGGTCAGCATCTTCCGCGGTATCTGGCCGCTTGCCGACCTCATCGCGCCGATTATCGGAAGCATCATCCTCTTGTTCGGGAATTACCAGCTTCTCTTCTTCATCACGGGCGGAATAATCGCCGTATTCGGCGTCATCGCGACCTGCTTCATACGGGATTTCCGTTAATCAGAAAGGGAGTATTTCCCTCCCTCCTTCTTGATGAGTCCTTCCGCGAACAGGGCGCGGAGCGCTAAGCGCATCTGCGGGCGCCGAGCTACCCCGAGCAAGTCAACGAGCTGTACGGGCGAAGCGCCTTCAAAGGCCAGGCGGCGTAGGATAGCGCCGCGCGCTTCCCGGAGCGAACCGGAGAATTTCGGTTGCTTCGTGTAGGTTCGGCTTCGCGCATTATGCGAGATGCCTGAGCGCTTGAGTGAGGCGCCGTAGTCCATGAGTGCGCTGTACCACTCTCTCGCTCTCCCTCTCGGCAGCACCTCTTCCAGTATGTACTCAATGTCAGCGTCGTTGATTTCTCTCTTACCGACAAAGAAGTTGTGGATGATAGCCGTGCGAATGTTCGTCTCCACGAAGACGACATCCTGGTTGAGGGCAAATGCGGCAACAGCCCGTGCCGTATAGGGTCCGACGCCCGGCAAGGACTCTAGTTCTTCAACTGTAGTGAGTTTCTGCTGGGCGAGTTTCTGTGCGGCACTCCGGAGCATCTTCGCGCGCCGATTGTAACCGAGACCCTGCCAGCTTTTCAATACTTCAGAGAGCGGTGCGGCGGCGAGCTTCTTCGCTGTCCCGAATTTCTTGATAAATTTCTTATAAAACGGAGTGACGCGGTCCACCTGCGTCTGTTGCAGCATTATTTCCGCCACCAGAGTCTTGTAGACATCCTTCGTTTCTCTCCACGGCAAGGTGTGCCTCCCGTGTTTCTTATATTCTGCCCACACCACCTTGCGGAAACGCAACGCATCCTTTGAAAGGGCGTTTACTGTCAGATGCCGCATTTTATCCATACATCGAAGTCTACCCTGTCTTGGGCCAGCGGAGAGCGGCGGGCGGATAGAGCTTGGTGAGCGGGTGCTCCGTGCAGTCGTGCGGGCGCGCTGTGCAGACATAGCGCCCGTAGAGCACCAGGCCGTTGTTTACATATTTCCAATCTCTCTTCGGAATCAGGGCTTCAAGGTCCTTGGAAATCTTCGTCGGGTCATCGTTGTCGGTGAGGTCAAAGCGTCTTGCGAGACGCTTCACATGCGTGTCGGTCGCGATGCCCTCCCAGACATCAAAGAGCTCGCCGAGAACGACATGCGCCGTCTTATACCCCACCCCCGGTAGCTGGGTCAGCTCGGCCTCGGTCGCTGGGACATTCCCGCCGAATTTCTCCTGAATCATTTTCGCCGCGCCGATAATCGCCTTTGCCTTATTGCGGAAGAAGGTGACCGAGGAAACCTCTTTAGTAAAGGTCTCTGGGTCCGCGTGCGCGAAGTCCTGTGCCGATTTGTATTTCTTCCAGAGTGTCTGCGTCACTCGGTTCACGGTCTTATCGGTACACTGCGCCGAGAGGATGACTGACGCAAGAAACTGCATCGGCGTCTCCGCGACCAGTTCGCTCTTGGGCGCCGGGTACGTTCGCTTGAGATACGCCACGATTTTCTTCGCGCGCTCATCGCGAGTCATAGCAATTCAGGAGTGGTGGATTCCTCGTGTGGAAAGGCGAAATGAAAGAAGAGCCGGAGAAGCGTACCCGCCGTGAAGAGAGTGAGGAGGAACACGACAAACCCGCCGATAAATGGTACGAGGATTATGAAAGACAGCGCGAGCATCCCGAGCACCCCGTCGCGCCACAGAATCGTATCGCGGTGCGCGAAGCGGCGTGCGAACATACTGCCAAGCAGAATCCCGGCATATACCACGGAAAGGATGAGGAGGAGGACATACAGCACAGCGAGCAGGAATGCGAGCCCGATGCCGACGAAGGTCAGCGAGAGGAGAAGGAGGAGCATCGGCGCGGCAACAAGTATGGCGAAGCCGAGAAGCATCGTGAGCAGGATGCTGCGCGCGCGACTCTCGTACGCCTGTTCAACAATCACTTCCGCGAATCTGGGGAATAGACCGGCAAGCAAACCGGCGAGGATAAGCGCGCCGAGGATGCGCACGAGGAGGAAGAGTCCGACGCTCACAAGCGCGAGGACGCGCGAGGTGCCGGGGTCAGGCAAGTACGAGGCGCTGGTGTAGTCAACGCCGCCCATGATTGTCACCGATTCGGGAATAAATGCAGGTTCGGGAGCCTGGTACGTAAGCGAGCCTTGGATAAGAGTGTCGGGCGCAAGCGAGATGCGGCCGCTCGCCGTAATCGTGACATCCTCGGCGAAGGTTCCTCCAAGCGCGATGTTGTTACCATAAATAACAACGGGTCCGGAAGCGCCGTCCTGTAGCTCTACATTTGCAGCAACAATGAAGACGCTTCCTCCGGCATGCTTGGTATCAATAACCGAATAGCCCGCGGCGGCGACATCTCCCGCGACCGACTCTTCAATGAGGATATTCCCGCCTGCCGCGCGCAGGTCTCCGGAGACGGGCGCGCGCATCTGCACTGATCCGCCGACAAGGAGGGCATCCCCCGCTATTGAGCCGACAGTAATGACGGAGCCTCCTCCCGCTAAGAAGTCTCCCGTCACGGGGGCAGTAAGCACAACCGAGGCGCCTGCAACATACGCGTTCCCCGGCGAAGAGCTCGCCGCAAGTAGCGAGCTTCCGGCCGAGAATGTTGAGGGGGCGCGGGCGGCAAGAGTGCTTGTCGGCAGAAGCAGAGTGATGAGAAGAATAAAAATGAAGTTCTTCATACCTATGCTCGAGGCGGCATCGTCAGATGAGGCTGGGGTTGAGATGCGGGCTCTTTTGGCATGCCGAGCGGCTCAATGTGGCGCGCGCAGATAAGGACAAGCAGCGCGATAAGCGCTGAAGCAAGACAGTAAATGCAAAATGCATTTATAATGAAGAGCTGCAGACCGCTGAAGTAGAGCGAGAAGAGGATGCCGATGACCGCGAGAATCTGGAGTACGCGGCGCAGAAACCGATTAAAGAGGGCGAGCTCCAGAGCGGCGAGGACGAAGAGAATGCCGTAGAAGAAGACCCCGTATTCAGCAAGCGGGATACCGAAAACGCGCGAGTACTCGCTCGCTGCAACGATGTTGCATCCCGTGAGATTCTGAACATCGCAGAGAAGCGGGGTGCCGGTTTCGGCGCTTCGGGCGAGGTAGAGGGAGTCGGCAAGGCCGAGGAAAGCTAGCACGAGAATACCTGCCACGGCGAGACGCTTCATAGCCGTAGAATACGCGTCTCGCCGTTCCTGTGCAAGCGAGACGCCTTGGGGGCAGAGTATACTGGATGAGATGAAACAGAAGATGCTTCGCGCGGCCGCCGCACTCACGCTCGCCCTTGCCGCAGGAGCGGCCGGATACACTGCAGGCAACACCGGAGCGGCCTCCGCAGTCAGCATCCCCGCGCAGACGATAACCGCACCTGTTGCCGGCACGACGCGCATCATCTACAGTCTTGATCGGAGACAGAATGACCAGGAGCTCATCACGCTCATCAGGGAAGCAGAGGATCATATCTACTTTGCGATATATACCTTCACTCTTCCTTCAATCGCGGATGCACTCATTGCGGCGAAGAAACGCGGCGTTGATGTGCGAGGAATTATGGACTCTGAACAGAGTAAAAACAGTTATGGCGCTCCGATTACCTCCAAACTGTTGGCGGCGGGTATTCCCCTCTTCACCGAGAAACACGCAAGCGGAAACGGCATTATGCACATCAAGCTTTTGGTGACCGAAAAGGCGTATGCATTTGGCAGTTATAACTGGACGAAATCGGCAACAACAATCAACGACGAGATTATTGAGATTGGCACCGACCCCGCGCTCCGCCAATCCTATGAGACTATCCTGACCAAGTTACTGAATGCCTACAAGGGCAATACCGCGGCCGCGGGAGCGGCCGCGAGTGTTTCTATCGGCACCATTGCCTATACTGAGGCGCCCGAGCATATCGGCGAGACGGCCTCGGTGCGCGGCACGCTTGTAAAGGCCTACACCTCTGCCTCGGGTACCGTCTTCCTCGATTTTTGTAAGAACTATAAGACCTGCCGCTTCTCGGGCGTCATCTTCGCTGATGATGTAGCGCAGTTCGGCGACCTCTCCCGCTACGCCGGCACAAGCATCACCCTCACCGGCAAGATAGTCTCCTACCAAGGCAGGGCCGAGATTGTCCTCTCTTCCCCGAACCAGCTCTCGCAATAACATTGCGCAGAGCGGACTTTTTGTGCTACAGTTGGGCTAACTTCCAGTGGCTACCGACCGACTCCGTATCAATAACGAAATCCGCGCGCAAGAGTTGCGCGTCATCAGCCATGACGGCAGCAATCTAGGCGTCCTCCCGCTTGCCTCCGCGCTCGCAGCCGCAAAGACCGTCGGCTTAGACCTTATTGAGATTTCTCCCTCGGCCGTCCCGCCGATTGCGAAAATCATGGATTATGGTAAATTTGAGTACGAGCGTAGCAAGAAGGAGAAAGTAGCGAAGGCGAAGGTCAAGGTGTCTGAAACCAAGGAGGTCCAGATCAAGGTGGGTACCGGCGACCACGATATGTTGCTGAAGGCCAAGAAGGCCGCCGAGTGGCTCGCTGAGGGCCACCGCGTGCGCGCCGAGCTCTTCCTCAAGGGCCGCTACAAGGGTATGGAAGAGAAGTTCCTCAAGGACCGCCTTGAGAAGTTCCTCCTCCGCATCCCCTATGCCTACAAGGTCGCCGAGCCGATTACGCGAAGTCCGAAGGGCTTCGCCGGGGTGATTGAGCGCGATTTGATAGCCCAAGCGAAACGCGAGAAAGAAGCAAAACAGAAAACAGAAAATGAAAACAAATAAATCATATCTGAAGAGAATCCGCGTCACCCGCAACGGGAAGCTGATGGTGCGCGTGAAGGGGCAGAATCACTTCAATGCGAAGTCGAGCGGCGCGAAGCGCAGCGCGAAGCGTCGCTCCGTCTCCATCAACCTAAGTATGCGGGTCCGCCGCCGCTTCCTCCCTGCCACGGGCGCGAAGTAATTAATCTAACCATTTTCGTATGACAAGAATCAAAGGGGGCGTCCACGCACTCAAACGCAAGAAGAATATCTTGGAGCGAGCAAAGGGTTATCGCGGACTCCGTTCTAAGAAGCTCAATTTCGCGCACGAAGCACTGATGCGCGCCGGCCGCTACGCCTTCGCCCACCGCCGCGACAAGAAGACTGACTTCCGCCAACTCTGGATCGTGCGCCTTAACGCAGCCGTCCGCACAAACGGCCACCAGTCCTACAGCACCTTCATCAATAAGCTTAAGAAATCCGGTTTCCAGCTTGACCGCAAGGTCCTTGCCCAGTTTGCCTCCGACCACCCTGCCATCTTCGCCCGTATTGCAAGACAGGTAGTCTAGGCTTGGATAACGCCCCACCAGAGCCGCAGTTTCTCAAGACCTCTATGTACCTGCACGGCGGCGGTATTCTTTGATTGGCCCGTGCGGTCAGATATTTCTTGATACGAAAGGCCCCGTTCATATTTCATGCGCAGAATTTTCTGATAGGTACCCGATAATCTATTGAAGAGGCTGAAGGCGCGTTTGCCGTCACAGACGTCAAACATTCTTTCAGAGGTATCTATACTCGGCTCGTGTCCTTGTGTCACCAGAACATCAAGTGATAGCGTTTTGTGTTTCCGATATGCATCCACAATGGCGTTACTCAGGACATGATGCAGAAACGCCCGCGACTTCTTGATTTCTCCGCCGCGCTTAAGGTAGATCCACATCTTCACGAATACATCCTGTACCAAATCTTCACTTAGTTCACGACTATCGACCATGGAACGCGCATGACGAGTGAGCTCCTGAAGATATTCTCTGTAGGCCTCAGTAAACAGCTCTTGTCTTTTTTCCTCGAGGGGCGTATACATGCTGTCATATGATAATGAAGGCGGATTAATATAAGATGAACTGTGCCGTTCATGATTCCTTCATTTGGACCATATACAATCGTATGCAATGGTATTACATAGAGAGGGATATGCCTCCCCGTTTCTAGTACTAGGAGAATGATTAGCGAACCCCTGCTACGCCCAACGGACACTGAGCTGGCTCGCGTGTCTGCGATTCTCTTTTTCTCCTATCTCATCACCGGGTACGTCGGTCTGAATCTCCAGTCAACCAACACATTTGCAACTTTAATCTGGCCGCCCTCCGGAATTGCGTTTGCCGCATTTATCGTATATGGCTATCGTGTGTGGCCAGGGATTCTTGTTGCCGCGTTTTTGTTGAACACTGCTCTCGGAGCGCCGGCGATTGTCGCATTCTTCATTGCACTCGGAAATACCTTGGCTCCCTTTGCTGGCGCTTCCCTCCTGACGTGGTACGGCAAGTACAATCCATCGGTATTGCGGCTTCGCGACAATATCGGGATAGTGGCGAGCGCGCTCCTGATTCCGCTCATCACCGCGACAATTGGGGCCGGAAGTTTGTGGCTCCTAGGGTCCCTGCCTTCTGGTGCGTTTGGTGCGACATGGATTACCTGGTGGATGGGAGATGCTCTCGGCATCCTCGTTTGTACTCCCTTCATCTTGAAATGGCTTTATCGGCCCTTGACCCAGGTCGCGTTCCTGCAGTACACCGAACTCGTCGCGGCGTCTGCATCAGTGGCAGTCTTTGCTTTTATTATTTTCTGGTCACCCTGGGCCTCTTCTTTCGCCTACGCTTTGTTTATTCCGCTCACCTGGGTGGCGCTTCGTACGGGACCGCGCGGGGTGACCTTTTCCGTTCTACTCGTTTCCATAGTCGCAATCCTGGGAACGATTAACGGTCATGGCCCCTTCGCCGCAGTCGGCTTGTTACAGTTGCAAATATTCCTTGCCACCGTGAGTGCGGTATTTCTCGTGTTCATTTCTGTTGTTGAAGAGCGCAGAAATACGCTCCAGGAGTTGCGCCAGCACACGGACAAGTTGGAAACGGCTCTCACCAAAGCCAGTTCTGAAGACGAGGCGAAGAAGGAATTTCTTGCCGTTCTCGCCCACGAGCTACGTAATCCGCTGGCGACAATCCTCAGTTCAATAGAACTCATCCATTTGCAAGGTTTCTCCGCGCTGAACACAACGATGCTTCTTGATACGATTGGGGAGCGTGCGCGTACGATGGTACGCCTCTTGGACGACCTGCTCGACATCTCCCGCATCTCGCAGAAGAAGCTCACCCTGCAAAAAGAAACGGTGGCCGTCGGCCGCTTCATTGAAAAGCTGGAGAAAACCGTCCGCCCGTTCGTGGAAAAACACGGACACACCCTTTCCATAGCAAAACCGGATAAAGAACTGTTTCTTGACGCGGATACCGTGCGGCTTGAGCAAATATTCGTAAATCTGGTGACCAATGCGGCGAAATATACGAAGAAAAGCGGAGTTATTTCGATTGTCGTGGAAAAAGAAGATGGTGCGGTAGCTATATCAGTCCGCGATAGCGGAGTGGGGATTCCGAGGAATATGTTGGGTCGCATTTTTGAGCCGTTCTTTCAGATCAATCGCGCGGAGCTGGGCGGGGAAGGTCTCGGCATAGGTCTCCCGCTCACGCGCCAATTGGTTGAAGCGCACGGAGGCACCATTGAAGTAACGAGTGCCGGTGTAGGCGCCGGTTCAGAGTTCACCGTGCGCCTGCCGCTCGTCGCACATTCAAAGAAGGAGACGCAGGCGGCACTGCGGGAGCCCCCTCCAAAAGACTACCGGCACGTTCGGACCCCTCGAAAGGTGAAACATCAGTTCAAGATTCTTGTTGTTGATGATAACGAAGAGGCGGCTGCGGTGCTCATCCAGATACTTAAACTTCGCGGACATACTATAGAAGTTGCGTATACCGGATCTGAGGCAATACAAAAGGCTCTGAAATTTGCGCCGGACATCATAATCTTAGATATCGGATTGCCGGACATAGACGGGTATGACGTGGCCCGCCAGCTGCGGACACAAGAAAGGCCGTATGTCCTCACTGCCCTCACGGGGTACGGACAGCCCGAAGATAAAGAGGAGGCAAGACAAGCCGGGTTTGACCACCATCTCACAAAACCGGCAGGGTTCAGAGAAATAGAAGCGGTGCTGCGAAAAGCGCCTCGGATTATAGAATATCGGAGTTCTGAGCTCGGCAATTCAGGCGCGAAGCCGATAGCCAATGCCACGAACGGTTTCTAACACGCTCGGTTCTGACTTGAAATCAAGTTTCCTCCGAAGGTTCTTAACGTGTACGTCTACCACATTGCTGAAAGATTCATAGTTGAAGTCCCAAAGATGAGCAATAAGGTCTTCCCGATTTATGACTTGGTTAGGGTGCCGCAAGAAATATTCAAGAAGTCCGAATTCTTTCAGCGTGAGCTCGAGCGGGACTCCGTCGCGGTTCGCCGTGCGTTCTGCCGGATCAAGTTCAATATCAAGAACGCGAAGCGTGGTCGGAATTGATTCAACCGGCCGCCGCAGGATTGCCTGGACGCGGGCGGCGAGCTCCTCAAACGAAAAAGGCTTCACCAGATAGTCGTCGGCGCCCGCAAGGAGTAGATTCACCTTTTGTTCTTCCTCGCTCCTGGCGGTAAGAACGAGAATAGGGAGCGTGATGCCCTCGGCACGCATTTGACGACAGATATCAAGCCCGCTCATGCCCGGAAGCATGAGGTCGAGAATGACAAGGTCATAGTCCTGGCGGTGAAGCGAAATGCGCGTATACCCCTTGACACCATCATTAATGATGTCAACGGCATAGCCCTTGTGTCTGAGCCCTTCGGCCAAGATTGCAGCGAATCGGTCTTCGTCTTCAACAAGAAGTAGTCTCATGGATATAGGTGGGTAACATTGTGTATAATATCAAGTATAGCCGAGTAGATAAGGGTACGGTATGGGGGATGAATACTTCATGAAGTCCAAATTCATCCTTAGTTCATGGTGTATTGTCTACACTCTGAAGGTACAAGCGTAATAAAGACCCCAGTACTATGCGGAAAATTAAGGCGTAGCTGGCCGGGGGGGCTGCACAAACGTGCAGCCCCCCCGGCCGCTTTGCGGGAGGATGGAGTTTACTTATAGTCTCCTTGCAGTTTCTTTAGTAATTTCCCAGGTTTGGCCTTGGTCGGGGACGATGGCCGAGCCGCCGAGGTAGTCGTGGATGCGCTGGGCGAGGAATCGCTCGGCAGAAGGCTCCCCTATCGCCGTGAATATGGTTTTAGTGCGCTTGTCGGCGAGTGCAGCTTCGGCGAACTGGAGAAGTCCATCGCGGTCGGCGTGCGCTGACCATCCTTCTAGTTTCTCAACCTTCGCGCGAATCTTCACTTCCCTACCTGCGAGCCGTACGCTTCCCGCTCCTTCTACTATCCGGCGGCCCGGCGTGTTCGGCGCCTGGTAGCCAACGATAAAGAGTGTCGTCTTCGGATCGGGCAAATAACGCGTCTCCCAGCGACCAATCCTGCCGCCGTGGCTCATTCCCGCGCCGGCGATGATAATCTTGGGTCCCGGCACTTTTTCTATCGCGAACGATTCTTCACGCGAGAGCGTCTTCTTCAGGTACGGGAATTCAAATATGCTCCCCTCTTTCTTCATCTCATCCTCTGTTTCTTGCTTGAAGTAGGTCATTCCCCATTTCTCGTACACGGCCGTCACCTTAATCGCGAGCGGCGAATCAAGAAAAACGGGAATCTTGGGCAAATCGCCCGCCTCAAAGAAATTGGAGAGCTCATAGAGCATGAGCTGGGTGCGCTCCAGCGAAAACGCGGGGATGAGAATGGTGCCGCCTTTTGCTATCGCGAGCTTAAGCGCGTCGCGGAGCGTCGCAACGCGCTCCTTCTGCGGCGGGTGCAGCCGATCGCCGTATACGCTCTCCATCACGAGCGCATCAGCGTCGGGCACGGGCTCCCAGTCAGGAAGAAGCGGTGAGGGAGAATTACCGATGTCTCCGGTAAACGCGACTGCGACCCCGTCCTCGCTCGTAATCCGCACGCTCGCTGAACCTAGGATGTGTCCGGTGTTGCGCAGATATGCAGAGAGTCCGGGCGCAACTTCCTTTTCTGTATGATACTCAAGCGTTTCAATGTGTACGAAAGCCGCATCAACATCCTTCTCCTCGTAAAGAGGCGCCGTGCCGCGACGGGACGCCTCTTCTCCCAGGATGCCGACCGAGTCGCGCAGAATCAGCTCCGCAAGGTCCCTGGTCGCCGGCGTCATATATATTTTCCCGCGGAAACCGTCTCGGACGAGCTTCGGGATGCGGCCGATGTGGTCTAGATGCGCGTGCGTCACTACAAGCGCATCAACACCCTTCACGTCATACGGAAACGGTCCATACACTTCGCTCACCGCGAAGTCGGCGCCCTGTTCAATACCGCAATCAACAAGCACTTTCCCACGCGCGCCTTCTAGCAAGAAATTGGAACCGGTGACCTTCCCCGCTCCGCCATAGAAAGTAAGCCGCAGTGACATTGATGAACTCTACCACGCAAAAATCCCGTCTCAATGAGACGGGATTTTTGCGGAACTGTCCTCTTCGGCAACTCTGGTGTGCCAGGTGGGATAAACAACGGCGGCTCTCGGATTCCTTCACAGGCCTCGCCAAGCGCGCCTTACTGCTATTTTCCCTTGTAGAAAGTAAGTTGCGTTTCCAAGAACAGCTCCACTTATAACTATACACCCCGTGTCAATCGGCTCGGTGGATAACACGAAAGAACCCCGTGTCTGCGCGGTTTTCCCTAGTCGCTATGGCGTTTGTAGCTGTGAATCTCTTTCTTTCCGAACCAGTGCTTAATTTCGTGGAGCGCTTCTTCCGGCGTCTCGGATGCGTGCAGAATATTCGCTACCGCGCGCTTCTCGGCGTTCGCGAGCGCAGGTGAATCGTTGGAGAAATCGCCGCGGATGGTACCCATATCGGCGAGATAGGGGAAGGTTGGTCCCGCAATCTTGCGCACCATATCAACCGCGTGCACCCCCTCAACGACCATCTTCACCAAAGGCGCAGAGAGCATATAGCTGATGAGCCACTCTCGTATCTCCGGTCCGATTTTCTCGGCGTCGGTGGTGCCGAAGTCGGCAAGCGCATCAAATCCGTATTTATCATAGGTCTTGAGCGTCTTCTCGCCCAAGCGCGTGACCCACGCAGAATCCTTCGGGTAGTGAGTATCTATATCCTCGCGCGTCGGCTGGAACATCTCAAGCGCGACAATCTTGAGATCGCGCTGTTCAAGACGCCGAATGACTTCCCCGATGAGTCCCTTTTTAACACCGTCGGGCTTTATCATCACATACGTTCGTTCTTCTTTTGGATTCCTATTGGCCATAGTTTAAAAATAAAAGCGCCGGCGGCGACTATTGAGTTACTATACGCGCTTTACCCTTTTCTATCAAGATTGTGTGTTCAAAGTGCGCCGAGCGGGAGCCGTCCTTGGTGCGGTAGGTGTAGCCGTCTGGCGAGAGGACGACCGCGGCCTTCCCTGCCGTCGCGATGGGCTCGAGCGCCAGCACCATCCCCTCTGTTAGGAGCTCTCCTTCGCCCGCGCGGCCGAAGTTGGGTATAAATGGCTCCTCGTGCACCAACTCACCTACCCCGTGCCCGCCGAGCTCCTTGACCACCTTGAATCCCGCACCCTCTATCACTCCCTGAATGGAGTAGGAGATGTCTCCGACGTGGTTGCCGGGGATGGCCTCTTTGATGCCTGCCATAAGCGCCTCCTCGGTTGCGCGGAGCAATGCTTGTGTCTCGGCGCTCACAACGCCGACGGGTACCGTGATGGCGGCATCAACGATAACGCCATTATGGGTGAGACCGAGATCAAGACCGACAATATCGCCCTCTTTGAGCGTCTTCACCGATTCATTCGGAATGCCGTGCACGACTTCGTCATTGATAGAGACGCAGAGTGCCGCCGGATACGGGCGGTTCGCGCCCTCGGGCGTGTAGCCCAAGAAGGCGGGTTGGTCCCCGCCTTCTTGGATAAGGCGCTCTGCGAGCGTATCCAACTCTTCAGCCGTCACGCCTGGCGCGACTTTGGCGCCGAGCGCGCGGAGCACCATCGCGAGGCGCTTCCCGCCCTCAATAAGATTCTCCCGCTCCGTGTCGTTGGTAATAGTCACAGTTTGAGAATACTCCTCACTTCTGCTACGATGACTTCAATCGGGCGATGTCCGTCAATCTCGGTAAGCATGCCGGTTGTGCGGTAGAGTTCAATCGCTTGTTCAGTGCTTGCATAATATTCTTCAAGGCGCTTGCCGATGACATGGTCGTCTTTGCGCGACTCCTTCTCCTTCCGCAGATTAATACGCTTGTGCACCTCCTCGTCGGGGACATGCAGATGGAAGATATGGAAAGGTTTCCCGAGCCACTTGAGCGATTCGGTAACAATCTCGGCCTCCCGTAGGGTACGGCTCGTACCGTCAAAAATGACCGTACCGCCTTCAGGAATGCCAAAGAGTATCTTCAGATACACATACGCGGCGAGCCAGTACGGCGAGAGGAGGCCGGCGTCCATTGTCTCCTTGAGTTTGTGCCCGACTGCGGTGCCTGTCGCTACGATGTCTCGCAAGCCCCCGCTCGTGCCGACCACGGGCCAGCCGGTGACCTCCGAGAGGAGCTGTGCCTGCGTCCCCTTCCCGCTCCCGGGCTTCCCTATGAAAAAGATAATCGGTTTCTCGCTCATAAATCGAGTGTACGGGATACGGAGAAAACCGCAAATGGGAAAAATGTCTCGGGTGGCAATTAAGTCTTTACACCCTCTATCGTCATGAAGAGGGTATGTCCATCAACCTCAAGAGACTTTGTAACTTTAGTGACTTTTAGGCCATTTTCCTCTAACTTCTGGAGGACGCTTAGATTTGGTTGGAAATAAAGATTGTTGAGGGTCATATTATTAACCGGGACTCTAACCTCTCCTGATATTTTCTCCTCATCTATCTCTGGGTTCACATAAAAAGACTTCCATGTATCCAGAGAATCGTTGTCCGCTGTATTTATGAAAAAATGTCCGCCAGTCTTCAATACTCGGGATAGCTCTTGCGAGGCCTTGTTTATGTTGGCAAGATGGAACCAGACATTAATTGAAATTGCCCCGTCAACAGAATTGTCTTCGAGTGGTATTTCATACGCATTGCCAATAATAAAATCTCTATTCCCAGATGGATACAGTTCTCTCGCTCTGTTAGTTAGAGGCTCTGACGGTTCAACTCCAATATACTTTCCATAACCACTCAACTCAACCGACAATCTTCCCTGTCCAGAACCTATATCCAAGACCGTCGCATTTCCGTGATTAAGGGAATCTAGCCAGGATCTTGCAGCCGGATACAGTGTTTGATCCCTCCATAAGCCTCGCTCCCCTTCCACACTGCGCGCCCACTGTTCCGCAATGGTGGGGTTTGTGAAAGGATTTTCTTCGTTGTGTTTACTGGCCGGGGATTCCATATATCCACCTCAACTAACGTCTCTAGTACTCCCGGAGTGAAACTTGGGCGTCGATTTTGTTGGCGAGGTCAAGCGTGACCTGGACGGCGATGAGGAGTGCGGTGCCGCCGAGCGCGAGCGTGGTGACGCCCGTGAGCCCCTGGATAATGCTCGGAGAAACGGCGAGGAGACCGAGGAAGCATGCCCCTGGGAGCGTAATGCGATTGACTACCCTGCCGATATACTCTTCGGTCTCGCGGCCGGGACGTACCCCTGGGACAAACGCCCCCGTCTTCTGCAGGTTCTCCGCGACTCGGTGCGGCTCAAAGGTGACGGCCGTGTAGAAGTAGGTAAAGAGCACCACGAGAAGGAAGTAGACCGCACCGTACTCCCATGGATTGGCGAGGAAGCCGCTGTACCAGAGTGCCGCGCTTGAGGCAAATGAAACCTTCAGCGCACCGAGTGCCGAGAGCGCCATCTGAGGCAAGAGAAGAAGCGAGAGGGCGAAAATAATCGGGATAACGCCCGCCTGCAGAAGACGGAGCGGCAGATATGTTGCTGCACCTTGCGCGAGCGCCGTGCCGCGTACCGCGCGCGCATACGCGATTGGTATGGAACGCTCAGCATCGGAGACAACCACGACCGCATAAATCATCGCAAGCCCGAGCAGGGTGAAGGCAAGGTACGACGGAATGCTCGCGGCGGTCGCGGCGAAGATAGTCTGTGAGATGCCTGCCGGCACGCTCGCGAGAATACCTGCGAGGATAATGAGCGAGACGCCGTTGCCGATGCCGAACTCGGTCACGAGCTCGCCGAGCCACATAAGAAGCAGGGAGCCGGCAGCAACGAGCGCAATGTTCGCGACAAGCGCGACGGAATCAAGATGAGGGATGACGCCTTGGCTCTGGAGCAGGAAGAGAAACGCGATGCCCTGCAAAATGGCAATCGGGATAGTGAGGAGACGGCTCCACCCGATGAACTTGGCGCGGCCGGCCT
>CAYQJR010000010.1:0-19206 GCA_964418065.1 uncultured Candidatus Saccharibacteria bacterium
GTCATGCAGTCCGGGTTCGATTCCCGGTAGCCCGATGAAAGTAATCTTCGTGCGTGCTAAAATCGCCCGCACGGGCCTATAGTAAAGTGGTATTACACGTCATTCGCATTGACGAGGCGCGGGTCCGATTCCCGCTAGGTCCACCAAATCCTAGTTTCTGAAATCCTGCAGGAGGCGCTTGGGCGCGGAGTAGCTTCCGTCTAGATTTCATAAAAACTTCATCTAGCATTCATAGGAAATGAGTATACTATTAAGATGTATGGATGATGAGCCTACACAGGGTTTAGGTCTCGAATTATTGTTGGCGATTGTAGAGACTTTGCGCGAACCAATAGTGATATTGGATAAACATCTGCGTGTCGTAGTCGGGAATCGAGCTTTTTATGATAAATTCGGTGTCGATTATGGAAAAATTCACGGGAAGGAATTTTCAAAATTAGGCGGTGGCGAGTGGAATATCCCCGCATTTATTTCGCTTCTTACGCAAGTTATTCCAGAGAAGACCAAGGTGGAAGGATATGAAGTGGTACACACGTTTGAACGGCTGGGTCTGCGCGTCATGGTTTTAAATGCGCGCTCAATAAGATTGAATAACAAGAATCAAGATATATTTATTTCGATAACCGATATAACTGAGGAACGCAAGACACAGCGCGATAAAGAAAATCTAATGTTGCAGAAGGACACTCTTCTTAAAGAAATGCGCCATCGTATTGCGAATAGCCTTCAGCTCATTGCGAGCATAATCCTTTTAAAGGCTGGTAGCGTAAGATCCAAGGAAAGCAAAGCGCATTTAGAGGACGCACATGATCGGATTCTCTCGATTGCGACTGTCCAGCGCAATCTTGATCCGACGAGCGAAGGCTCTATGGTTCCCGTCGTGGATTACCTCAGGGCCCTTTGTGAAAGTCTCGCTAAGTCGATGATAGGTGGTCGCAAACCAATAACACTGAAGGTCACGGGGGGGAGTGGCACAGTTACACCTGATGAAGCTATAGGTTTAGGTCTCGTCACGACGGAATTGGTCATGAACGCGTTGAAGCACGCTTTCCCATCAGGCGCGGGTCAAATAACGGTCACCTATGAGTCGAAGGCGGCAAGCTGGAAGCTCAGTATTGGGGATGATGGTGTCGGACTTGGAGCGCCAGTTGTGCGCGAAGAAGGACTTGGTACGAGTATTGTTGATTCGCTAGCAAACCAACTGAACGCAAGCGTTGATAGAATTACCACTACGCGCGGCACTGTCGTGTCAATTTCGCACCCGCGCGCGGTACTCCGTGCTGGGTCGGGTTCTGCTAAAAGTAAGTTCTGACTCTTTGATACAATGACCACCGGGCTGCCCACTATGGGCCTATGGTGAAGCGGTATCACGCATCCATGGCATGGATGAAGTCGGGGTTCGACTCCCCGTAGGTCCACCCAGTAATACTCCGTCTTACTCAGTAAGAAAAACCACTCAGTTGTTGAGGTTTAGCGGCAACGCTGGCTTAGAACATTACTGCCGGCATGCGCAATACCCACGGGGAGTCGAACTTGTCCTCTACGGCACGTTTCACCTCCTTGTGCAGCATTCCCCGCTAGAGACAATGTCTCTATGCCACGCGTCACCGTTACGTTCACGATTTCTCTTCCTCCAGAGATGGCACAAGAGCTTGAGGAAATCCGCAGGAAAGAACATCGGACGCGCTCTGAACTCGTACGGGAAGCGTTGCGTTGCTATAGTGAAAGCGCGGCATGACTACGCCGCCCAATGAAAAAGTTAATTGATCGCATAAAGGCAGAATTTGGTCGTCACTATAAATTTATCGTACCTTTTCTAAAGGTGGTCTCGAGGTGTACACAAGAAGAGAAAGATGCTGATCACATAGTAGCAATCTCGAAAAAAGAACCGAGGAAGTTCTTTAAGGCCCACGTATACACTCTCCCAAAACTGATTGACAAGATTCGAGAATCGTCACATGCCGAACTTAAAAAAGACGAGCTCCGCGAGCTTCTGGAAACTTTCCCTTTACTACTCTCAAATATCGCAATGACGGGGGAAAAGTGGTACATCGCAAAGATCTTAGATCATCCATTTGATGTCTGGATGGCACCAGAAAGGTTAGTGAAAATTAACGGCAAAAATATAGATATTTACCGCGGCCTGCATATCCAAACCAAGCGACTTTATGAACACCCGGTTCGTCGATTCACATTAGCGGAATGGGTGACCTTCGTTGGAGAGATCTTCAGGCAGAAGATCGCGAATGTAGATTTTGGTTTCAATGGACATATTCATTTCTACAACTGTATCCCTTTGAGCGAGACTGTCGATATTGAGAAATTGAAGGTCCTTTTCAAGCGTCTACCTATTCCATACAACACTCATGTTGATTCGATTTCAGTTTCTATGGAACTGATCAGTTCAAGCGGAGACACGACGATCGCTACCTGGTACATATATCCAAGGGTCTATGAGTTCGTTGGAGTTCTAGATCCAGACTTTGATAGAGCAAAACAGATATACATGGAAACTGATATTGCTCAGATGATGATCGCTGCTTTAAAGAAGAAAGTTGTTCTAAGCAAACTCGAACGTTAAGGACATCTCAGGACGAGCTACTCAAAAGGGACTGCCGTTCTATCGTGCTGAATGGAACACATACCAGAACCGTTCGATGAGGAAACCATCAGGGCTCTCAAGGAACTCGGCCAGGCACTACGTGCCGTGCATGATCGATTGATGTCTGAGGGATACACGATCGTTGATGGAAAGTACGTACCGTCAAAGAAGAATCAGAACTGATGGCGTAAGAACGTGCGCACCAGGCACGTTCTTACCTCTTATGCCGCGAGTCGCTCCGGCATATCATCATCAACGTCGCGCTCATCCTCTGGAGTGAGGAGTGTTTTCAAATTGTCTATGCTTGCTACTATGTGTGGGTGTTCAGACTGAAGTTCGGAAAGCCAGGTCGTCGGGCCACAAAACAAAAAAGAACCTGCGAGGCGGAGCCTCGCAGGTCATGATGGAATCCGCTCCCATTTTGGTTGAACGGATTCGATGTTAGTGATGCAATTCCCACGCGGGTCAAAAGTGACACGAAACGCGCGTTTGTACTCGTGCCGGTCGTCCTCGACATAGAGCACCCTTTTCACCGTGACAATCTTAATCCGCGGGTCGGAAGAGTCATCGGTGGTGCTAAGAGGAGTGCAGGCGCAACCCTCGTTCGCGCCGGAAACGGGATGAGCCATTATTTGGCGGACGACTTCTTGTCCCCGCTCCCCCTCGCCGAAGACACCGAAGATGGTGGCGCCGTCGGGGATGAGTCCCCGCAACATGCCGACACTGAATTCTGCTACGCCGCGGAACCATCGAACCACGGCGTTGTGGGGCGTATCGCTGCACTGCTTCGCACCCTCTTCGTCACGGACGATTGTTGCACACGAGAGGAGCATTGATACTGCCACTACCACAATGAATCTCGCTACCGGCTGTCCCATTAGGTCTCCTCTTGAATAGAGTTGCGGTTGGCGGAAGGTACTTCTGTCCAAACTACACGATACAATACTTCCTGACATAAACACACCGCCCGCCAAAGGCGGGCGGTGTGTTTACACAGGAGTCTGATTAGCTTAGGTGCGGTCCGATGAGGCTGCCCATCTCGAACATCGTCACTTCGCCTTTGCCAAAAATGGCCTTCAGCTTGTCGTCGCAGAGAATATTGCGCTTATTCTTCGGATTCTGAAGGTTGTGCTTCTTGATGTATACCCAAAGCTGTTTAACGACTTCGGTGCGAGGCATCGGCCCCTTGCCCACAACTGCCTCAAGATCGGCTGAGAGCTTTTGTGGTTTCGCGAATGCTGAATTTGTTGCCATAGTGAATGTTACTGGTATTAAGACTAACTCCCCCCAGTATATAACACAGCAGGGCCCGTTTCCACAGGGGGGCGGGGAATGTCGGTGCTTCCGCGCCATGATATTCCTCACTATTATGACAATCCCCATGCTACACTTTCTCTATGTCTATCCAGAGCTTTCTCCTTAGACAATACGCGAAGTGGAAACTGAAGGATGTTCCCGAGGCGCAACGAGAGCAGATGACGGCGCTCGTGACTAAGGACCCGCAACTCTTCAAGAAGATTGGGGAGGAAATTGAACGTCGCAAGAAAGGCGGCGAGAGCGAGACGAAGGCGGCGCTTGAAGTCATGAAAAAGTATCGCACCGAGCTCGCCGCCCTCATGCAACGGTAATATGCTGTCTCTCATCTTCCTCCTCGTCTTCTGTCAGGCGCTCGGCGCGCTCATCGGTGCGTTTTCAGCAGTCTGGAGCGAGCTCGCGTACGTGCGGATGATGCGAGACGGGCGGATTGACCACGCCGAACGCGCGCATCTAGACTACATCGGGCACGGCCTGCGCTGGGGCATGTCGCTTCTCTTTCTTGCTTCGTTCGGACTGGTAATCGTCTCCTATCTCGTTGAGGCGGCGGTACAGCCGGCGCTCACCACCCAATACTGGCTCCTTATCATGCTCGGGCTCTTAGTCACGACCGTATCGTGGGCACTCTCACGAAAGCAAATTTCTTTCAAGCTCGGTACGGCGCTTGCCTTCACCGGGTGGTGGTTCCTGGTCTTTCTCACGCTCGGTCAGATGCCGATGCTCTCGTTCGGCGCGGTTATAGCCTTCTTCGTTGTTGCAACCGCAATTTTCTACGCTCTCCTTCATTACGCGCGCCTCCTCGTGACGCGCAAGAAATAGTGGCACGGCAGGCGAACATCCTGTAAGTTGAGGAAATGCTTAAGATAGGAATTGTCGGTCTGCCGAACGTGGGGAAGTCCACGCTTTTTAATGCGCTCACAAAAGCATCGGTACCGGCGGAGAATTATCCGTTCTGCACGATTGACCCCTCGGTCGGCGTTGTCGGCGTTCCTGACGCGCGTCTCGCGCTCCTGACTGAATTCTCAAAGAGCGCGAAGACGATTCCCGCCGCGATAGAATTTGTTGACATTGCGGGGCTTGTGAAGGGTGCGGCCGAAGGCGAAGGGCTCGGCAACCAGTTCCTCGCGAACATCCGTGAGACCGATGCCATTCTCCAGGTCGTCCGCTTCTTTGATGACCCGAATATCGTTCATGTAGACAGCGAAGTTGAGCCCTACAAGGATATTGAGGTGATTAATCTTGAGCTCGCGCTCTCTGACGGTGAGCAGGTCAGGAAGCGTCGCGATAAAATCGCGGGTGATATTAGGTCCGGCCGAGAAGAGTTTGTCGCCGAGGATGCTGCGCTCGCAAAAGTGATGCAGGCATTCGCCTCTGGGAAGCTCGCGCTTCACGCAGGCCTAACTGACGAGGAGAAGAAGCTCGTGGCGCACCTGAATCTGCTCACCATGAAGCCGATTCTCTACGCGCTCAACAGGAAGAGCGGCGGGCACAATCTAGACGAGCTCGCAGACGGACGTGCCGAGCGCGCTTACGACCTCATCAAGACCCTCGGGAGTCGGTACATCTTCCTTGATGCGGCAACGGAGCGGGAGCTGAATGATGTGGCGGACGACGATCGGGAGGGATTCCGCCAGGAACTCGGCGTATCCGAAGACGGACTCGCGGGGCTCATCCGCGGTGCCTACGAGACGCTCGGGCTCATCTCATTTTTCACCACCGGAGAGGACGAGACGCGCGCGTGGACGATTACGAGAGGGAGCACCGCGCCGGTGGCGGGCGCGGCCATCCACAACGATTTCCTTACGAAGTTTATCCGCGCCGAGGTAGTCTCTACCGACGATCTGCTTGCCGTCGGCAGCTATGCCGCCGCCCGCGAGACTGCCAAAGTCCGCACGGAAGGGAAGGAATACATTGTGAAAGATGGTGATGTCATCATCTTCCTCCACAGCTAGCCATTTATGATACCCGCTTGACCCCCTTGTTTTCTCCAGTAAGATATCGAATGGATGCCTCTCCAACCTTACCAAGGAGTACGCTCAGATGAGTGCGACTACCGCAGAAAAGAAAGTCTCGCCGCTTAATTCACTTGAGAAGGCAGCGGCGTGGCTGATAGCTCTCAATCAGCAGATCAATAAGGAGTGGGGGAAATTTGGGCATCTGACCCAGACCGAATGGAAGCAAGTGCTGTCTCTCGTTCAGCAGTACGAACTGCCGTGCGAGATCGGGTCAACGGGCTTTACGTGGATCCTTAAATTCTACGGGCATTCGCCGTTGCCGGAGTTAAGACCGGACTGCGTCCTGCAACTCCGTGCGGAGCAGGTTCCCATCCCAGGAACGGAGAAAGATCTCACGGAACAGGAAACGGCTCTTGGGAATCTCGCTTGGCTGACCCACAGCAAACGCAACCGCGAACTCCTCAAGTGGTACCATCTTGAACCACCGGAGGATCCTGGATATTACATGTACTGAACGACCCCGCGCCGAAAGCGCGGGGATTTGCTTCTATTCGAAGTATCGCTACGTGGTATAATGTGGGTCTATGGATAAACCCAAAACAACAGCAAAGGATTTCTTCTTGTGGGCTGGGGCGATGGTCGCCTTCTACTGGAGCGTGATTGCTTTTATCTTCCTCGTCTTCAACTACATTGATTACACATTTCCGAACGCGCTCGCGTATTATCCCGCCGACCCGTACCAGAGCGGCATCAGCTATCAGATGGCATCAGTCATCGTTCTCTTCCCGCTCTACCTTCTTCTCGTACAGCTTATACGCAAGGATATTGTTGCCGATCCTTCGCGCAAGGAAATCTGGGTGCGCCGCTGGGCGCTCATCCTCACACTCTTTGTGGCAGGGATTGCCGTTGCAGTAGACCTCATCACGCTCCTCACCACCTTCCTCAATGGCGAAGCGCTCACGACGGCCTTCTTGCTCAAGGTACTTGTTATCTTCCTCATCTCATCGGGAGTATTCATGCATTTCATCGCTGACCTACGAGGATACTGGGACGCCTTCCCGACGCGCCGCACCAAGGTGGGCATCGCAGTCACGGTTCTCGCCGTGATTACGATAGGCGCAGGATTCTTTATCGTCGGAACGCCGGCAGAGGCGCGGCTTGCGCGCTTTGACGCACAGAAGGTGAACGACCTGCAGAGCATCCAGTCCCAGGTCATCTATTACTGGCAGGCGAAACGAGCACTGCCGACAACGCTCACGGATTTGGTCAGTTCGCTCTCGTATGGCTCACTGCCGGTAGACCCGCAAACGGGAGAATCGTACGGCTATCAGCCGACCGGAACGCTCTCCTTTAAGCTCTGCGCCGCGTTCAACGCAGAGAGCCGCGGGACCCAGATCGTGTATTCCGAGACTCGGGCGCTTGCACCGATGCCCATTGATGCTAAAGGCATGCTCGCGGATAACTGGCAGCACTCCGCAGGTAGCGTGTGCTTTGATCGCACTATTGACCCAAGCTTCTATCCACCGCTAAAGAATTAAGCTTGAATGGAAAAGTACGACCATAGGCACATTGAAAAAGCGGCCCAAGAAAAATGGTCGGCGCTTAATCTCTACACCACCGATCTGGGAGACGACTCAAAGGAACCCTACTATCTCCTCACGGAGTTCCCGTACCCTTCCGGCGACCTTCATATCGGCCACTGGTACGCGTTTGCCGTGACTGACATCTACGCGCGCCTCCTGCGCCAGCGCGGGAAGAATGTACTTTTCCCGATAGGATTTGACGCTTTCGGCCTGCCTGCAGAGAACGCGGCGATTAAGAACAATCTGGACCCGAAGGAGTGGACCTACAAGAACATGGAGCGGATGCGCGAACAGCTCGCGAGTATGGGCGCGTCGTTTGACTGGAGCAAAGAGGTGGTGACCTCTGACCCGAGCTACTACCAGTGGACTCAATGGCTCTTCACCAAACTTTTTGAACACAAGCTCGCCGAACACCGCGAGGCGCCGGTGAAGTGGTGTCCGAAGGACCAGACTGTACTTGCGAACGAGCAGGTTATTGACGGCCACTGCGAGCGATGCGGTTCTGCCGTAGAGGAGAAGCGGCTCACGCAGTGGTTTCTTAAGATTACCGATTATGCGGAGCGGCTCTTGAGCGGGCTTGATGCGCTCCCATGGCGCGAAGAGATTAAAGAAGCGCAGAGGGCATGGATAGGCAAAAGTGAGGGCGCCTATCTAGAGTTCACACTCACTGGCCGCGAAGAGAAGATAAAGGTGTTCACTACGCGACCGGACACTATCTTTGGCGCTACGTATGTCGTGCTTGCGCCCGAGCACCCGCTCGTCTCGTCTCTTCTATCAGCCGTTTCAAATAAGAAGGAAGTTGAGGAGTACGTGCAAGAGACAGCCGCGAAGACGGAGCGCGAGCGGAGCGAAAATAAAGAGAAAACGGGAGTGCAGCTTGAAGGCGTTACGGCGGTTAGTCCGGCAACTAAGGAAGAAATTCCGGTCTACATCGCTGACTATGTGCTCGCCTCCTACGGTACGGGTGCGGTGATGGCTGTTCCTGCCCACGACGAACGTGACTTTGAATTTGCAGAGAAGATGAATCTGTCAGTCAAACAGGTGATTGCTCAGAAATATGTCCATGAGGCTGGCCCCGGAGTACCTCACCCGAATGAACCGGTAGTTGAAACAGACGGCGTCATCGCCCTCGTTAAGCACTGGGCGGAAGAGAAATACATCGGGCTTAAGTGGAAGAAGGTTCGCTGGAACACTCTCCTCACCGGGAGCATAGAAGGGGGACTGACGCCTGAAGAAACGGTACTGAAAGAAATCCGCGAAGAAACAGGATTCTTGCATCCGAAGATTGTTGAGAAACTCGGAGTGATAGACGGATTCTTCTACCACGAGGGCAAAAATAGAAACCAGCTCACGCACGGACATATGTTCTCCGTGCTTCTTGGGGATGGTGCTCAAGAGGCGGTTACTGCAGAAGAAAGCGCCAAGCACGAGGTGGAGTGGCTTACTCTGGATGAATTGCCGACCTTCCTAGATGCGCAGACGCACAGGCATACGGTTGAATTGCTCCGCGCGGGGTACACCCCTTACACCGGAGACGGTTCGCTGGTAGATTCCGGCGAATTCACAAGCAAGAACAGTACGGAAGCGAAGTGGGATATTGTCGCGTCTGTCGGCGGAGAGCGGGCGACGCAGTACCGTATCCGCGACTGGCTCATCTCTCGTCAGCGCTACTGGGGTTGTCCGATACCGATTGTGTATGATCCCGAAGGAAAGCCGCATCCTATTTCTGCCGAACATCTGCCGTGGCTTCTGCCGACTGACGTTGATTTCACTCCGACAGGGAAGGCACCGCTCGCCTCGTCGCGAGAGCTCAAAGAGCGGGTGATGAAATTGTTCGGCGAAGGATGGACGCCGGAGTATGACACGCTGGATACCTTCGCCGATTCCTCGTGGTACTTCCTCCGCTACCTCAACCCGAAGGACACTCACAACTTCTCTGACGCCCCGCTGATGAAAAAATGGCTCCCGATTAACCGCTACTCGGGCGGCAGCGAGCACACCACGATGCATCTCTTGTATGCGCGTTTCTTTATGAAAGCACTCTATGATCTCGCGCTCGTGCCGGTTGACGAGCCGTTTACCGAACGCTTCAACCGAGGACTCATTATGGGTCCTGACGGACAGAAAATGAGCAAATCAAAAGGGAATGTCATCAATCCGGACGAATTCGTGCAGAAATACGGGGCAGACGCGGTGCGCATCTATCTCGCCTTTATCGGCCCTTACAACGAGCCGGGGAGTTATCCGTGGAATCTGGACGGCGTCGCCGCAATGCGCAAGTTCTTGGAGCGTGTCGTACGCCTTGTTGAGCGCGCTGACAAGAATGTGCAATCCTCTAAGGCGATTGAGCAGACGCTTGGGCGCACGATAACGAAAGTTTCTGACGATGGCGACCGGTTCAAGTTTAATACAGCCGTAGCTGCCATGATGAGTCTCCTGAACGAGATGGAAACTGCATCCCAAGTATCGTTCCAGGATGCTCGCACCTTTGTCATCATGCTTGCACCATTCGCGCCGCATCTGGCTGAACATCTCTGGGACAAGCTTGGCGGAGAAGGAAGCGTGCACCAGCAACCATGGCCGGCGGCAGCCGAGATGACCGTTTCTGAGCGGGAAGTCGTCGTGCAGGTGAACGGCAAGCGCCGCGGCTCCATCACGTTGTCCGCTCACGCATCCGAGACAGACGCTGCGACAGCGGCGCGTGCGCTTCCAACGGTTGCGACAGCGCTCGGCGGAAAAGAACCCGCCCGACAGATCTACGTGCCCGGGAAAATCCTCAATTTTGTGGTATAAGGGCCAGCCATTGACGTCTCCTCGGGCGCTTGCTATAAATTAGACCACATGACCAAGGCAATTTCAGCGGCGGGGCAGGGGGAGGGGAAAAACTCTCCGACAGCCTCTTTTTCTTTTGATGGTACCGCACTTACGAAACGTCTTCTCGCTACTGTACCGGAACGGGCCCGTGAAGTGCTTATCCGCCGTTTCGGCCTCGGAGCCAGTGCCGAGCGCGAGACGCTTGAGGCTATCGGCGACCGTTCAAGCATCACTCGCGAACGGGTCCGCCAGATAGAGGCCGCAGGTCTTGAGGCCGTCCGCGCGAGCAAGGCCTTTAAGGAGGCGGCCCCCGCGTTTGAAGAGATTGCGAAGTACATCCACTCGCTCGGCGCGATTGTGCCCGAGGAAACGCTCCTCTCCGCGCTCGGTAAGGATGAGAAGAGCCGCAACCGTTTCCGCTTTTTCCTGATGGTGAACTCGTCATTCTTCCGCGAACGCGAAACGAATGATTTTCTTGCCCGTTGGCACGTAGACAGCGCAACCGCGAAGCATATTCACGACGCTTTGAGCAAGCTGTACACCTCGCTCTCTGACGATGAAGTAGTTCCTGAGGGGGATCTTCTTGATCGTTTCCTTGATGAGCTGAAGAATGTCAACGATGCGTACAAGAACGAGGAAGTTCTGAAGCGTTGGCTTTCGCTCTCCAAGCGTATCGGCAACAATCCGCTTGCCGAGTGGGGCCGCACTTCAGCGCCCGCTATCCGCATCAAGGGAATCCGCGACTACGCGTATCTCGCAGTGAAGCGCCACGGCAAGCCGATGCACTTCTCTGCGGTCGCTAAGACTATCGGTACGCTGTTTTCTAAGAAGGCACACATCGCCACGACGCACAACGAGTTGATTAAGGATCCGCGCTTTGTTCTTGTCGGCCGAGGTCTCTATGCGCTTACCGAATGGGGGTACAAGCCCGGCGTTGTGCGCGATGTTATTCGTGAAGCGCTGGAGAAGGAAGGACCGATGAAGAAGGACGATATCATCAAGCAGGTCAAGAAGGCGCGTTTTGTGAAGGACAATACGATTTTAGTTAATCTGAACGACTCACGCTACTTCAAGCGGATGAAAGACGGCCGTTACGCAGCCGCGTAAGGACAGTACCCAGCAAGAAGAGCGGCGCCAAAAGGTGCCGCTTCTCTTTGGTATACTGGGTGAATATGTGGCTTCCGTTTTATGACAAGATTGCGGACTTAGTAGCAGAATCCCGGGATACTATCGGGGTTCGCCCGTTCCGCTGGCCTCCGTTTATCGCAGGCGTCCTCCTCATTTTCATAGGGTATTTATTTTTCCCCGCACAAGTTGAGCTCGCGCTCTCGCTCGTTCTCTTCTTAGCACCTGCGTGGCTTCCGTTTCTTCTTGTCGGAGGCGCCTATCTCCTCTGGATTGTGATGCGGCGCTCTGAGTTTATTGCTAGCAGACCCTATCTCCTGCTTGAAATCAAGCTCCCGCGGAATCTGGTGAAAACGCCTCTCGCCATGGAAGCCGTATTGTCCGCCATGCACTACACGAAGGGTGAGAGCAACTGGTACCAAACGCAATGGCAGGGCCAAGTGCGTCCGTACTGGTCGCTTGAGATCGCGTCATTTGAAGGGAAAATCCATTTTTTTATATGGACGCGCTCGGACTTCCGCCAGCTGGTTGAAAACGCATTTTACGCCCAATATCCGGGCGTACAGCTGGTTGAAGCTCTTGACTACACGCGCATGATAGACGCACAGCCCGAGAAGTACGCCATCTGGGGCTGTGATTACAAACACACAAAATCAATTGATGCCTATCCCATCAAGACCTACATTGAATACGGACTGGATAAGATACAGGAAGAACCAGAACAGGTTGATCCATTTGCAGGTCTGATTGAATTTATGGGCTCTATCGGCAAAGGCGAGAATCTCTGGCTCCAGTTCGTCTTCCGTGTGCATAAGGGTGAGAAGTACAACAAGCTCAACAAAGAAGGGAAGCCTTATACCTGGCAGGACCAAGCGCGTGAGCAGATAGAGAAGATACGCAAAGAGGCGGGTACCAAGAGCAAATACTTTGACCCCACGACCGGCAAGATGATTCAGACCGAAGGGTTTCCGAATCCGACCAAGGGGCAGATAGACACCATAGCCGCGATTGAGCGAAATGTGTCCAAACTCGGGTTTGATGTCGGCGGCCGTGCTGTTTACATCGCCGCACGCGATAAGTTCAACGCTACCATCATTACGGGCATGATAGGACTCTTCAGGTCCTTCACTTCAGAAGGCTGGAACGGGTTGAAGGCGACCCACTTCGGCATGGAGTTCAGCGACTATCCGTGGGAATTCGGGAACGAACGGCGCAAAGATGCCTTCCGGCGAGCGATTGTACAGGCATATCGACGGAGGCAGTATTACCACGAGCCTTTTGCTATGGGCGATGAGATGGTTATGAGTACCGAGGAACTCGCTACGGTGTTCCATATTCCTTCCCAATCCGTTCAGACACCGGGCCTCGCCCGTATCCAATCGCCTACGCATGAGGCCCCGGTTGACCTCCCGATCTGATTGTATGGACTTGCTTAGACGATACCTCCCGTTAATTCTTGTGTGCGCGGGCGCTCTGGTCTTATTCGGCGTTTGGCAGTATCTGTTTGCACCGCCCGCAACCTTCCCCGAGGGAAGCGTGGTGACTATCACGCAGGGAACCTCGGCATCCGAGATTGCAGAGGCACTTGCCGAAGCAAATATTATTGTGCACCCGGACCTTCTTCGCCTCATCTTCCGCGTTTCGGGGACCGGCGAGAAGATTCATTCGGGAACTTATCTCTTCCAATCGCCGGAAAATGCTCTCGTTATTGCATCCCGGCTCGTCACCGGTTCATACGGTATTCCTCCGGTCCGTCTGACCTTCGTTGAAGGTACTACTGTTCGCGAGATGACACTGCAGGTGGCGGCTGCGCTCCCTCAAATCTCGGAAGCAGAGTTTTCCCGGGCGGCCAAGTCTTACGAAGGGTATCTCTTCCCCGACACCTATCTCTTTTCTCCTTCCGCAGACGCGGCGTCTATCGTCACAACGATGCGCGATAATTTCAATACAAGAACCGCCCCGCTGTTAGACAGCATCGCTGCGTCCGGCCACTCGCTCTCCGATATTGTCATCATGGCTTCGCTCATCGAGAAAGAGGCGCGCACCAACGTGAACAGACGCATTGTTGCCGGCATCTTGTGGAATCGCTTGGAGATCGGTATGCCGCTTCAGGTTGACGCCGTGTTCGGATATATCTTGAACCGAGAGACCTATTCTCCCTCTTATGCAGATCTCGCGGTTGAATCGCCTTACAACACCTACCTGCACACAGGACTGCCCCCAGGCCCGATTAATAACCCCGGACTTGATGCTCTTGAGTCTGCCATCAACCCAACAAAGACGGACTATCTGTACTACCTCACCGGGAACGATGACCAGATGCATTACGCCGTGACCTATGCCGGCCACCTGGCTAACCAGCGCAAGTATTTGAAGTAAGATGTGCCCATGGATGTAAAAGGGCAGAAGATATTTGTAGGGTTGTCGGGGGGCGTTGATTCGGCGGTATCGGCCGCGCTTCTACAGCGTGCCGGAGCGAGGGTTACGGGCGTCTTTATCAAGGGCTGGTATCCGCCGAACATGCCCTGTACTTGGGCGGCGGAGCGCCGCGACGCGATGCGGGTGGCGGCGCGGCTCCGCATCCCATTTCTCACTCTTGATGCGAGTGCTGAATATAAAAGAGGTGTCATTGATTATTTGACCGCAGAATATCGCGCGGGGCGGACGCCGAATCCTGATGTGATGTGCAATAAGGAGGTAAAGTTCGGTGCGTTTTATCGCTTTGCGAAAACGCACGGCACGGACGCTATCGCGATGGGGCATTATTGCTCCGGAGAAAAGGATCAGAGTTATTTCCTCTGGGCTGTGCCGAAGGAAATCTTGAACACGACGCTCTTTCCGGTAGGCGACATGGAGAAGAGCGAAGTGCGCTCGCTCGCAAAGAAATATAACCTGCCCGTAGCGGAGAAGAAGGACAGCCAGGGAATCTGCTTTCTTGGGAGTGTGTCAGTCAAGGAATTCTTAGAAAAAGAGCTTGGAACCGATAATCCGGCCCTCTTATATACCATTGGCCAGAAAGTCGGAGGTAAGTATGTCACTCACAAAGATGTGGAGAAGAAAGAAATTAAAATGTCTAAGACGCGTACTGGAGGCACACGAGTAATCGGATTCACTGGTGCCAATTGGTTCGCTGAACCGATGGTGGCGACCGAGGCGCAGTACCGCTACCGTGGTCCGCGCATAGCGGGACGCATCGAAGACAGTTCTTTTATAAGCGTGAATCCGTCCCCTGACATTCCTGCGCCCGGACAGTCAATCGTTTTCTATCGGAACAACGAACTTGTTGGCGGTGGTACTATTACGGCATGAACCATATGCGTCTCTGGACCGCGGCGACCATCATTGCGATCTTCATCTTTATTGGATTCGTGCTCTCGGTACCGCGAGCAAGCGACGGTCCGAGCGTGCCACTAACGGAAGAGGAGGCGTCGGTACCATCGGTCACACTGCAAGATGTGTTTAGGAGGGGCACGCATACCATCACTGCTTCGCTTTTCGCGCCGAACGCATGCGCCACGCTTACGGCCAGTTCAACGCTTCAAGGCAACGCTTCAAGTACGGAAAGCATATTGGTGGCAATCACGCTCGCAACGGATACAGGCGTCTGCCTGCAGGTGCCGACTCTGATGAAAGTCTCTACAACCGTTGTTGCACCGGCGGATATACCGATTACGGCAAGCGTGAACGGCGTGATGGCATCTACCACTGAATCATGACATTGCCGGTCATTATCAAAGCGGATGGCGCGCGCGAAATCTTCGACCCGTCGCGCCTTGTCCGGTCGCTCGAACGCTCGGGCGCAGGAGAGCATACCGCCGAGCGGATTGCGCGCGCCATCACGAGCACAGTGAAGCCCGGAGCTTCCTCAAAAGAGATTTATACAAGGGCTTTCTCGCTCCTGAGGAAGGAAGCCCGCCCGGTTGCCGCCCGGTACGCGCTCCGGCGTGCGCTCTTAGAACTTGGACCGACCGGACACCCTTTTGAGGATTTCGTCTCCCACCTCTTTCGTAAGGAAGGGTGGGAGGTTGAAACGCGCAAGATTATGCAAGGGAAGTGTGTGTCGCATGAAGTTGATCTGTACGCATCGCACCTCGGACAGAACACCTTTCTTGCCGCTGAACTCAAGTATCACAATGACCCGGGGTATAAGACCGACGTGAAGGTCGCTCTCTATGTGAAAAGCCGCTTTGATGACATCTTTTCGTGCGATTCAACGGTGCGCGCGTGCCCTATTGACCGCGGACTTCTCATCACCAATACCAAATTTACTTCAGAGGCCGTTGCCTATGCCGAGTGTTCCGGCGTAGAGCTTCTCGGCTGGGGGTATCCGTACCACAACACGCTCTTTATGCGGATGAAGAGCGCGGGCGTCTATCCGATTACGGCGCTCACCAGCCTCTCTCGCGCAGAGAAGAACCTCCTTATTGAGCACAAGGTGATTGCTGTTGATGAGATTATGCGCGATCGCCACCTCCTGGATGTACTGCACCTCTCGAGCGAGCGCGTCGGAGAACTGCTCGCAGAGGCAGACGGCCTCCTTACGCCCTAATCTTCTTCAATTCTTCTCGGGCGACTGCAGCATCGCTCCACGGAATCCGCGCCCCCTTCGGGCCCATGATGTAGGGATCATCTCCTTTACCGCTGAGAAACACCACCGAGCCTCTCTCGGCCATAGAAAACGCTTTTCGTATCGCTTCGCGCCGACCATGTATGAACTCATGGGGGCGATTCCGTATGCCGCGCGCAATATCCGCGGCAATCGCTTCTGCCGATTCGTCGTACGGATCGTCTTCGGTCAAGATGATGTGATTGCAGTGCTTATCAGCAACCGCACCCATTATTTCGCGCTTCGCAGTATCGCGTCCGCCGCCCGCGCTGCCGAAGACGCAAATCTTCTTCACCCCAGCATACACGGCATACGACTGCTCCAGAGAATCTGCGGTATGCGCGTAATCCACAATGACCGTGAAGTTCTGTTCCTCGTCAATGCGTTGCATCCGGCCGGAAACAAGAGTGAATTTCCCGAGCGCGGCCTGTATCACGCGAGTAGGGATGCCGCGGCTCTCCGCGAAGGTTGCCGCGGCAAGGGCGTTCATGATGTTGAATTCTCCGGGAAGTGCGAGGTGCATCTGTGTCCCGCGCCAGAGGAAATCGCTCCCCTCGGTTGTTGCGGTGAAGGGACGCGCGTCTCCAAGACCATACGGGCACTTGATACCGACGCGCGCGGCGAGGAACCGGCTTCCTTCCGCGTCATCTCGGTTCGCAACAATCGTGTGGGCCGACGCCGCGCCGTGCTCAAGCGCGCGCGCGAGGCTCACCTTCGCCTCAACATACTTCGCGTACGAACCATGCGACTCAATATGCTCCGGCGAGAGATTGATGAAGATGAGCGCATCAAGATCAATAAACGCGTGGCGGAACTGTCGCGCGCCCTCGGAAGTCATCTCAATAACGGCATAGGTGCATCCGGCATCAACCGCCCTGCGGAGAAAATGCTGGAGTCGCGTCCTCCCGAGCATGCTGTGCTTCGTCAGGTTCTTCTCGCTGTGTCCGGCGATGGTGAACCGATTAGTGTTTGCAAGCGCAACGCGGGACCCCGCTTCCTCAAGTATTGCCGCGACAAGCTCGGTGGTGGAGGTCTTACCCTTGGTGCCGGTGACGCCGACGACATAGAGTTCGCGAGAAGGGAAGCCATAATAGAGCGCTCCCGCACCGGCAAGCAGGTAGTGATATGCGGGCTGGAGCGCCGAGAAAAGCCCTCGGGGAATAAGAGATTTCGCCACCGCGAGGAGTTTTTCCATGCATGGTATAGTAGCTCGTATCATGGCGCCCTCCAAGCCCGCTAGCAGTAAATCAAAATGGAAGAGCGGACCCTTTGACCCGTCCTCTCCGGAGCCGTTCAAGGTCAGCCGCTCAAAGATTGACCTCTTCTCGGAGTGTCCGCGCTGCGCCTATCTTGAAATGCGTCTCGGCGTGAGGCGCCCGTCAATGCCTGCATTCACGCTCAACAACGCAGTAGACGAACTCCTCAAGCGGGAATTTGATATTCATCGCGCGAAGGCAAGCACGCACCCCTTGCTTAAGAAGTACGGGCTTGATGCCGTACCTCTGAAGGACGAGCGGATGGAGGAGTGGCGCGACGCGCTTCGGCGCGGCATCAGCTACCTTCACGCGCCGACCAATCTTCTTGTTCGCGGCGGTATTGACGATGTGTGGGTCAGCCCTGCAGGAGAGCTCATCATTGTTGACTACAAGGCGACGAGCAAGAAAATCGGGCCGAGCAGCGAAGACGATCTCTATGATTCGTATAAGCGCCAGCTGGAAATTTATCAGTGGCTCTTCCGCAGAAACGGCTTCGCCGTCTCGCCGACAGTGTACTTCGTCTATGTGAACGGCAAGTCAGGCGCAAAGGCCTTTGATGGAAAACTGGACTTTGATATTGAGCTCATTCCGTATACCGGCAGCGACGCGTGGGTTGAACCTGCTATTTACGATTTAAAGCAGATGCTCATGAGCGACGAGATTCCCGAGATAGGGAAGTCGTTTGGCGGCGGGCCGTGCGAGTACTGCACGTACCGCGAGAACGCCGGGAAGATTCTCCGAGACCTCCACGCTAAGAATAAGAAATAATCTATGGCACGAAGCTCATTTGCCGAGAGGGTCCGAGATGCGGTGAAGATGATTCCCAAGGGTGAGACGCGCTCTTATGGCGAGGTCGCGCGGGCTATCGGCTATCCGGGTGCCGCACGCGCGGTCGGCACCGTGATGAAGAATAACTATGACCCAACGGTGCCGTGCCATCGGGTCGTCCGCAGTGACGGAAAAATCGGCGAGTACAATCGCGGAGGACCAGCGAAGAAACGTGCCTTGCTTCGCGCCGAAGGCGCTCTGGTATAGCAATGGAGGTCAAGATAGAGTCGTCGTGGAAAAAATATTTGATGGGTGAGTTCATACAACCCTACTTCACTGAACTTACCAGATTCGTTAAAGAAGAATACAAGAAGGGAGCGGTGTACCCTGCGCCCAAGAATATCTTCCGTGCCTTTGATCTCTGTCCGTTTGAGAAGGTGAAGGTGGTTATCCTTGGACAAGACCCGTACCACGGCGCGCGGCAGGCCAACGGACTCGCCTTCGCGGTAGACGCGCGCGAAGCGATACCGCCCTCGCTTCAGAATATTTTCAAAGAAATTGTAACTGACTTCGGCCAATCGCTGGTTCACACCGACGGCGATCTCTCTCGCTGGGCAGAGCAGGGGGTTTTATTACTAAACGCAACGCTGACTGTCCGTGCGCGCACTGCCGGCTCGCATCAACAGAAAGGGTGGGAGTTATTTACCGATGCGGTCATCCGCGCACTTTCTGAAGAGCGGGAGCATCTCGTCTTTATGCTCTGGGGCAACTATGCGAAACAAAAAGGGGCGCATATTGATAGGAGTAAACATCTCGTGCTTGAAGCTCCACACCCCTCGCCATTCTCTGCCGCCTCGGGCTTCTTCGGCTGTAAGCACTTCAGCAAAGTAAACGAGTATCTGCTCTCTCACAACCAAACCCCCATAGACTGGCTGTAATTGACGCAGTGTGAGAAAGAGGGTAGGGTCTCGGTAGGTCATCTGTTGTTTCCCATTGAAATTTCCAAAAGAGGAGCCCGACATGGAAGAAATCATGCGCTTGCAGAGGTTGGCTGATGCAAATCTTGCCAGCCTTGCCAGGAATCCTTATCCCGGCCGCGGCATCGTCGTTGGGCTGGACGAGACGGGAGAGAATCTGGTGCAGGTGTACTGGATCATGGGCCGGAGCGAGAACAGCCGGAATC
>CAYQJR010000011.1:0-18676 GCA_964418065.1 uncultured Candidatus Saccharibacteria bacterium
GTTCACCCCTCTATCCCCAAGTTATATAAATAAGTCCTTTAAAAATAGCTTGTATATACGCCCTTTTTCATACTGTTCCCATTATCCCCTATACTAATAAGACTTGTATGATAATTTCTGTAAATAAAAAAACATTCTCAGAAGCAGTCCATATTGTCTCTCGTTTTTCGGAAAAGAAAAATACTACCCTCCCCATTCTCTCCTCGGTTCTTATTATTGCGGGAGATGATGGTATTAAAATGCGCGCAACAAACCTTGAAACAGGGGTTGATTTAAAGATAGAAGGAACCTGTACGGCAAAAGGAGTTGTTGCGATTCCATCAACTATTCTTCAGCAAATAGCAGGGTCGTTTACTGATGAAGGAAACATCACTCTTGAACACACGGGAGATATTGTCATTATTATCGGCGGTGCCGGGAAAAGCTCAATAAAAACAATTCCCTACGATGATTTCCCTTCAATCCCGTTTCCAGAAAATCCAAAAAACAGAGTTGTCCTTCCCGGCACCCTACTTAAGAATCTTTTTACCACCATTGCATCATGTGCATCATCATCAACAGTCCGCCCGGAACTCTCAAGTATTTATCTCTCGTTAGAAGGAGGGGTATTAACGGCGGTTGCTACAGATTCCTTCCGTCTTGCGGAAAAAAAAGTTCCCCTTTCAAACAAAGGAACTCAAGGAAAGTTCCTTATCCCTGCGAAAAACGCTCTTGATATAGCGCAAGCGCTTCCCGACGATGATATTATCCTCTCATTTGATGAACACCAATGCGCTTTTGTGAGCACGAAAGGAATGATGGTTTCGCGCCTTACAAATGCAGTGTATCCCGATTACCGGCAAATTATTCCAAAAGAGTCTGTTGTTGAGGCGGTCGTGCTCCGGAAGGATCTTGAGACTGCACTTAAAAGAACAATAATCTTCTCCGACGCATTCCAGAAAATACGACTCAACTTTGATCCGAAAAAGAAGAAACTCTCTTTGTTTGCCAGGAACACGGAAGTTGGAGAATCACTAGAAACAGTATCAGCAGACATCTCTGGTGGCACCCTAGATATCTCTTTCAATCACCGCTACCTTTCAGCGGTGCTCTCTCTCACAAGCGCGGAGAGCCTTTCCCTCCTTGCGGCGGGTATAGGAAGACCCCTCATCATTAAGGGGGTTGGGGATACCTCTCTCCTCTACCTCGTCTCTCCTATGAATCAATAGCTATGGCGAGCCGAATATCGTCACTGGCTCACTCTCGCCCGCACTTGAAGTAGGAACGAACGTCGGAGGATTAACAAAGAGGCCGGGATGGGAGGCGTACCACGAAGAAACCCCGTATTCCCAGTATGGGAACTGAGGGTCCTGGGAAGCGTTTACAGGAGCGGGACCTCGAGGATCATTCTTATCAGTCCAGTACAACAGACTATGCGGAGTAATGGTTCCTACCGCATCCGGAATGAGCCAGTTTCCCTGAAGGAACGGAGGAACACTCGCAGGAATGGGGCTCGGCTCGCCGAAATACATCCTCGGATACTTAGAAAGAGCGTACAACATAACCTCGCGCCACATCGGCACCGCGATAAAACCAGCAATGGATTTAACCATGGGAGAGTTGTCGTTGTTGCCGACCCAGACGCCAATAGCGATAGAGGGAGTGTATCCGACCGTCCACGCATCGCGCGTGTCATCCGTCGTTCCTGTCTTGATAGCGACATCGTACCCGGGGAACGAGAGAGGTGAATTCAGAGGATACTCCGGCAGACGCGCAGGGGCATCAGAAAGCATGGCTGATATATCGTGAGCAATGTTGGGAGGTAATACTTGAGAAGGAAGGGGAGCGTATGTTGAAAGAATCGCTCCTCGAGAATCACGCACCTCAAGAATGCCGGTAGGAGAATGCAGCACCCCGCCGTTTGCAAAGGCGGCGTAGGCGCCCGTTAAATCAAGAAGCCGAACCTCGCCGCCTCCAAGAACGAGGGTGAGACCGTACTGGCTTGGGTTACCCAGTGTGGTGAGGCCCAGTGATTTTGCGAAGTTAATCGCTTTTTGTATGCCGACCAGATAAAGAACTTTAACCGCCGGGATGTTGATTGACTGGGCAAGCGCAGATTCAAAGGTCATCGGACCGCGGAACTTGCCGTCATAGTTCCCCGGCGCATAGCAGGGAGAAGTGTTATTGGTCGTCTCCGTCGGTCTGCAGGCGGTCGAGAACTGTGTGGGGACATCAAAAATGACCGTATTGCGCGTGTACCCGCGCAAAAGGGCAAGGGCATAAATAAAAGGCTTCATAGTTGAGCCCGGTTGGCGCAGTGCGAGCGTTGCGTTATATTGGCCGTCAATATCAGTATCAAAGAAGTCTCGCGAACCGACCATAGCAAGAATTTGCCCTGTTGCAGGCTCAACTGCGATGAGAGAGGCATTTGTGGCCCCGAACTTGGTTATATTCACAAGCGCAAATTCATTCACGATGGACTCCGCCTTTACCTGAAGATCAGCATCAAGAGTTGTGGTTACCTTCAATCCGGACATAAGCGCCTGCGAACCGTAGATCGCCTCAAGCCGGTCAAGGATATAAAAAACGAAATGCGGTGCGATAATCGCGTTTTGGCCTGTTGGGGCGAAGGAGACCTCCTCGGCTTTTGCTGCGGCGTATGCCGCAGTGTCTATAAAGCCGAGCGTGTGCATACGACCAAGCACATAATCCTTCCGCGCATCAAGCTCGGAGCGGTGCGGGCCGTAGGGAGAGTAATAGGTGGGGCGCTGAATCATTGCCGCGAGATACGCAGACTGTGCGATTGAGAGATCCTTTGCGGGAATACCAAAATACGACTCGGCCGCGGCCTCAACTCCGTACAAAACTCCCCCATAAGGGATATTGTTGAGATATGTCTCTAGGATTTGGTCTTTTGAATACGCCTGCTCGAGCTTAATAGCGAGCACCAACTCATTAATTTTCCGAGAAATACTTTTCCGGCGCGTGAGGAGTTCGTTTTTCACCACCTGCTGGGTAATCGTTGATCCTCCCTGCGAGAGCGAGCCGCCGAGAACGTCAACAATGAGAGAGCGGATAATTGAGGTAATACGGATACCGCCATGCTGGTAAAAACTGGAGTCCTCCGTGGCGATGGTTGCGTTGATGGAATTGGGAGAAATATCGACAAGGGGCACCACATCACGTTTCGCATCGCGGTTGTAGTCATAGAGCAGTACCTGTCCCGTACGGTCGTATATCTTGGTTGACTGATCAATTTGGCGGGCGGCGAAAGAGCTGATGTCAGGTGCAGGCGTAAAGGAAACGGAAATAAGAATGGCGCCGCCGACAAAGAGAATAAGAGCGCACACAGTAAGCGCACCCGTAAGAAGTAAGTGTCGCCACGAAAATTGCCGGCGGGTAACCATTGCCCGCTATAGTAACATCTTTGCTCCGCTATTTATTCTTCCTCAATCGCAAAATCGTTCTCCCCATCCTCTACAAGGTCTTCGTCAAGAATTTCATCTTCATCCATCATATAGTAGGTATATAACAAAAAGAATTATTCATGCAAGGGGGAATACCGCCCGCTGTGGATTATGAGCGAGGGAGCCCAATCGCAAGTGCGGTGATACCGATTGCGATAGCGTCGAGTTCGTCATCAAGACGTTTCTTCTTTGGGAGTGAGAGAAGGCGGGGAACCATTGCCGCAACCGCCGCCTTCTTTGACCCGCCATATCCGGTAACCCCAAGCTTAACCTGCTGGGGAGAGCACTCTATGACTGGAAGAGCCCCTAGGCCTGCGGCGGCGAGTATCGCACCGCGCGCCTCGGCGACCCCGATGGCGGTCTTCTTATTAACACTGAAAAAGAGTGTTTCAAGCGCGAGCGCATCCGGAGCATACTCAATCATCGCGTCGGTAATGGCAGTAGAAATCGTAGCCAGACGATTCTCCCGCGCACCCTTCTTCGGCTGGACACAGCCGCTCATTACTAAGATCGGCCGTGAAGGGTCGCCTTCAAGCACGGCGATACCCAGCCGATCGTACCCGGGATCAATCGCCAGTATCCTCATAGCCGCGCGCATTGGTAAATACCTGCTGAACATCGTTATGCTCGTCTAATGCAGAAAGAATTGCACCGAGCTTCTCCTCGTCCTCACCGCCAAGATCAACGAGGGGCTCATTTGGAATATGTTTTGATCCTGTTTTTGTAAATGCCCAGCTCGCGGCACCAGGTGCTGAGAGCTCAATACCGTGCAGAACAAACAAATGTTTTATTTCTTGTGTCGTGCGATTTTTGTTGTCCGTGAGTGCGTCCACAAGAATGGCAACACCTGCGGGACCGTACGCCTCGTACACAACCGGCGTAAGCTCCCCCGCGTCTTTTGCCGTCCCTTTCGCGATTGCGCGCTCAATATTTTCTTTCGGCATATTTGCGGCTTTGGCGCGATTGATGGCGACCGAGAGCCCGGGAGACGAGAGCAAACCGCCCGCTTTTGTAGACTCAAGCGTGATAAGGCGCGCGTAGCGGGAGAAAGTACGACTCTTTGCCGCGTCGGTCACGGCCTTCTGTCGTTTAATCTGCGACCATTTACTGTGGCCCGCCATATTTTAAAAAAGAGCATCGGGCTTCTCGCCGCTCGCGTAGGCGCGGCCGCGCTCGGTGAGGATACGGCCGCGCGGCGACCGCTCAATAAAGCCGAGCCGCAGAAGGTACGGCTCATACACAGATTCAACCGTATCCGAATCTTCGTGGAGTGCGGCCGCGAGCGCCTGGATACCCGCGGGTCCGCCACGGAAACTTTTGCGGAGCGCATCAAGATAGCGGCGATCATCCTTCGTGAGTCCGTACGCATCAATACCGAAGAGTTCGCACGCCTCGTCGCACAGTTTTGAAGACAAAGCGCGTTCATGTACCTCGGAGAAGTCGCGCACACGCTTCAGAAGGGCATTTGCGATGCGCGGAGTCGCCCGGCTTCTTGCCGCAATGCGCTCAATGACCTCTTCGGGAGCCTCAAGCTTCAGGAGAAGCGCCGAGCGGCGGATAATATCGCGCAGGTCTTCATCGTTATAAAAATCAAGCTGGAAGATGCCTCCGCCGAAGCGCGATCGCAGCGGTCCCGAGAGTTCAGCGATGCGGGTAGTCGCCCCCACGAGCGTAAACGGCGGAAGAGAGAGCTCAACCGTGCGCGCCGAGGGACCTTTCCCAAGCACAATATCAAGGTGTCCCGACTCAAGAGCGGGGTAGAGAAGTTCTTCAATCTTGCGCGAGAGCCGATGAATCTCGTCAATAAAAAGCACCGTGTTCGGGTCAAGGTTGGTCAGTATTGCGGCGAGGTCGCCCGCTCGCTCAATCGCAACACCGGAAGTGCTCTTAAGCGGAGACCCGAGCGTGGCAGCGACGAGGTGGGCAAGGGTGGTTTTACCTACCCCCGGCGGCCCGTAGAAAAGGATGTGCTCGGGCATGCTTCCGCGCTTTTTCGCCGCATCAAGCGATATGCGTACATTCGCCTTTACCTGTTTCTGCCCGACATACTCGTCCCAGTTGGCGGGGCGCAGCGCCGCGTCGAGAGACTTCGAGAGGAGGATATCCGAAGGTCTTGACATAAAAATAAGTTGATGCTAGCATTCTAGCATAGTTTCTTGATCCTGTTCATACTCCTCTAGGCAAGGCTTGACGGCTTCGGGCGTTTCCCCAAGGACTCTCTGGTTCGGCACTTCGGTGTCGTTGCTGTGGAATTCCTCAGGTGTCTCGTCCACCCAGCGATTTATCGCTGGATTTTGCCTTGAGGACTATGGACGGGATTTTATATTTTAGCGGGGGAGATCAACCGCACCCGCGACTTCAGAGAGGGAAGTAACACCGGCGAGCGCCTTGAGGATGCCGTCTTGCGCCATTGTGGGGTATCCCTGTTTGCTTACCAACTTTTCTATTTCATTTTCAGGCGGATTATCGCGGAGGAAGCGCGCGAGCTCGTCATCCATGAATATCGCTTCGTACAAACCGATACGGCCCTTATAACCGGTGCTCTCTGCAGTTTCTGAAACTTCCCACACCGTTTCAATCTTCTCGGGAATGAGCGTTTTATCAACGAGCGGTTCAAACACCTTCTCAATCATTTTCTTCTCGGCGCTCGTGAGAGGGCGCTCTTTCTTCTTCGCGGGGTCAAGTTGTCGCACAAGACGCTGTGCCATTGAGATGCTTACTGCCGAGCCGAAGGACTTCGGATCAACACCAAGATCAACCAAGCGGGGGAAGGTGCCGGCCGCATCGTTGGTGTGGAGCGTTGAGAAAACGAAGTGACCCGTGAGCGCCGCTCCGATGGCGATATTGGCTGTTTCGCCGTCGCGAATTTCGCCGACCATGATAATGTCGGGGTCTTGGCGCACAATTGATTTCAGTCCCTCGGCGAAGGTGTAGTGTTCGCCCTCAATCTGCGTCTGCACAATGCCCTCAAGGTGATACTCAACAGGGTCTTCAATGGTGATAATCTTCGTTTCAGGCGAATGGATCTCCCGGAGAAAGGCATAGAGAGTCGTGGTCTTACCGCTTCCGGTAGGACCAGTCGTGAGCAGCATGCCGTTCGGACGCCGAATTTCCGTTTCAAGGCGCGCAAGGAGTTTCGGGTGGATACCGAGCTCTTTATACGAGACCTTCGTGGCTTCGGGGTCGAGAATACGCATCACAACGGACTCTCCATAATTTCCCGGGATGAAGGAGACACGCATTTCCACCTGATTTCCACCGCGTACGACGCTGAAGCGGCCGTCCTGCGCCTGATTCGTCACATTCAATTTCGCACCCGAGAGTAGTTTGATACGCGAATTAAGCTGATGATAGGTCGCAGGGTCAAAGAAGCTGGTATCAGAGAGCAGTCCGTCAACACGCAGGCGGAGCAAGGTCTTCTCCTCGCTCGGTTCGAAGTGGATGTCAGAGGCACGGAGCGCAAAGGCGCCCGCGAGGATGGTCTCAAGGATGTTCGAGATGCGTTCAAGCGATTTCTCCTCCGTAACCCTAGCGAGTTCCTGTTGGAGCATACTGCGGGTGGCATCTGTCTTTGAGAGCTTGGAGAGCATTTCTTGATTAACCGTGAAGACGCCCGGCTTCGACTCAGCAGTGAGCGAGAGTTCGCGATAGCGCCCCAACGCCTTATCAAGACTCTTCTTAGAGACGAGGTAGGTCGTGGGAATAAATCCGCGCTCCGTAAGTTCATCCGTCACTTTCTTCAGTTCTGGGTTGTTCGGGTTGTGGACCGCGAGAGAAAGCGCCTTCGCCGTCTTCGCGAAGGCAACCACCTCGGCGGCGCGAGCCGCCTTTTCAGGGATGAGGCGGAGCGCGTCGTTATCAATCTGCTTCAGCGCGAGGTTCGCATATGCGATGCCGTATTTCTCGGAGAGGATGCGCGCGACATCCTCTTCTTCGCGCTCTCGCACCTCGGCGAGCTTCGCATCGGCAGTTTTCGGATCAAAGGGCAAATCCATACCGCTATAGTACCACCCAAATACAGGGTCTTTTGAGAGTACTTGACAAACTGTCATGAATGGTAGTATAATGGGACTAAGTTCACTCACAGGAGGTAGTCATGAAAGTGCTCTCTGCTCTTTTCATCGTCGGCATCCTTGCTGGTTGTGGCGGCCCGAAGTATTACATCATTCCACCGGGGATGACCGCCGAGCAAGCCGCGGCCGCCGTGGAGGCGAAGAAGGCAGCGGAGGCGGCAGCGACTCGGGTAATCATCATCCAGACGACCTGCCATCCGTATTACATCTGCTATCCGCCGCCGTACCCCTACGCAGGCATTCTAGTGCCCTCATTTGGGGGAAGCATCAACTTCCACTACCATGGTGGACGCCGCAGGTAGAAGCCGTTCAACCCGTGCGCTCGCCCCCTAGGCGAGCGCACCTTCATTTTCAGCGGTACAATTGCCCGTAATGGAGAAGACCATCAAGAGCCTCGCCGAGCTTGAGCAAGAGGCCGCTCGCTTTGTCGGCTCGCTTCCTTCGGGCGAGCACGCGACGCTCGTGACACTCTCGGGCGAGCTCGGAGCGGGCAAGACAGCGTTTGTTAAGGCGGTTGCGCGCGCGCTTGGCGTGGAGGAGGTTGTGACAAGCCCGACCTTCGTCCTTGAAAAGATTTATCTGCTCCCTGAAGGAAAGACATTCAAACGATTGGTGCATATTGATGCATACCGATTGGAGAAAGGGGACAGTCTCTCGGCGCTCGGCTTTGACGAACTTCTGCAAGACGCGGGGAACCTCGTCTTTCTTGAGTGGCCGGAAAGAGTAGAGGGGGCACTCCCAGCCCCCAGAGCACGGATTTCATTTACCGTGCATAATGATTCGCGCATACTCTCTTATGGCTAAAAAGACATCCGCCAAGAAACGCATTGTGCTCTTGGATACCCACGCGATTATTCATCGCGCCTATCACGCGCTCCCGGACTTCACCGGCCCCACCGGCAGTCCTACTGGTGCGCTCTACGGACTTGTGGCGATGCTTCTGAAAATCATTACCGACCTCAAGCCGGATTATATCGCCGCGTGTTATGACCTGCCGAAGCCGACCATTCGCCACGAGGCGTATGCTGACTATAAGAGCACTCGAACGAAGATTGACGATGCGCTGGTGCTCCAACTGAACGAATCGCACAAAGTATTTGATGCTTTCTCCATCCCGGAGTACTCAAGAGAAGGGTTTGAGGCCGATGATCTTCTCGGTACCATCGCCCATGAATTAAAAGAAAATAAGAAAGTAGATGTCATTATCGCGTCGGGCGATATGGATACGCTCCAGCTCGTTGACGACGAGCGCGTGCGCGTCTACACCCTCAAAAAGGGCATCAACGATACGATTCTCTACGATGAAAAGGCAGTGGTGGAGAGATTCGGCTTCCTCCCAACACTCATCCCTGATTGGAAAGGGCTCCGTGGCGACCCCTCCGACAATATCAAAGGCGTCCCTGGTATCGGCGAGAAGACCGCGACTGAACTCATCACCGGCTTCGGCTCGCTTGAGAAAATATATACGGCCTTAAAGAAAGGTGATGAAGCATTTCTTAAGAAAGGCATTAAGGCGCGCATGATAGGGCTCTTGCGAGAGCACGAGGAGGACGCCCGTTTCTCGAAGTCGCTCGCGACGATACGTCTCGACGCACCCATTGCCTTCTCGCTCCCCGAGAAACCATGGAAGGAAAATATAGACACCAAAGCTATTTTCTCCATGTGTGACGAATTCGGATTCCGCACTTTGAGAGAGAGAGTTCGAGGCGTCCTCACGAAATTATCCCCGCTGAGCGAGATACCCTACGGTTCTGACGAAACAATTGAACTTATGCCGCCGACAGAAGACGTGGATCCAACGCGCTTAGCTGAAGCGAAGGTGATGCTCTGGCTCATTGCGTCAGAATTCACGAATCCATCCTTGGATGACATTCTCGCTTTTACTAAGGAGCGGACGTTTGATCCGGCATACGCCGCACTTGAAAAGCAGTTAGCAACGCTCGGAAGAGTGAAAGAAGTGTACGAAGATATTGAAAAGCCGCTCGTTCCAATCCTCGAGCGCATGCAAGACCGCGGAGTGATGATTGATCCGAAAGTGCTTAGCGGACTCGCAAAGACCTACAATGCAGAATTGAAATCCATAGAGAAGAAAATCTATAAAGCCGCGGGGCGGGAATTCAACGTGAGTTCGCCGAAGCAACTCGGGGAAGTGCTGTTTGATGAATTGAAAATCGTTCCCGATAAACAGAAGAAGACCGCAGGCGGACAGCGCTCTACCCGAGAGAGCGAACTAGAGAAGATACGGGACGAACACCCTATTGTAAATAACATTCTGGAGTATCGTGAATTGAAGAAATTGCTCGGCACCTACATAGAAAATCTCCCGCTGATGCTCGATACACAGAATCGTTTGCATGCCGAATTCATCCAGACGGGCGCGGTGACTGGGCGTATGGCGAGCCAGAATCCCGGCCTCCAGAACATTCCTCTTCGCAGCGAGCGCGGGCGGGCGATACGCCACGCGTTCGTCGCGTCAAAGGGATTTGTGCTCGTTGCACTGGATTATTCGCAAATAGAACTCCGGATTGCGGCGATTCTCTCGGGCGATAAGAAGCTCTGCGATATATTCAAGAGCGGCCGCGATGTGCACCAAGAAGTTGCGGCACAAGTGTTCCATGTTTCTCCCGAGAAAGTTGACGCCGAGATGCGCCGCCGCGCGAAGATTATCAATTTCGGCATTCTCTACGGGATGGGAGTCAATGCACTGCGCGCACAGCTCGGGAGCACCACGGCCGAGGCGCATCAATTCTTGGAAGAGTATTTCGCGACCTTCAAGACATTGTCCAACTATCTTGAGAGCACGCGCGGCTTCGCGCGCAAACACGGCTACACCGAGACGCTCTTCGGCCGCCGCCGGCAATTCCCTGAGATGAAATCATCACTGCCGTATGTGCGCGCACAGGCGGAGCGCATGGCGATTAACGCGCCTATCCAAGGGACGCAGGCGGACATCATCAAGCGGGCGATGGTGCGCGCGGACGAGATGCTTACAAAAGAAAAAGCACAGAATGACGCGTATCTCCTCCTGCAGGTGCACGACGAGCTTGTATATGAGATTCGCACCGGGCGCGTGGAAGCCCTGCGTGCGAAAATAAAAGACATTATGGAATCAGTACTGAAAGACAAGGAGACGGGCGGCGTACCGATCCTCGCGACGATGAAGTCGGGTACCGATTGGGGTTCTCTGCAGACCGTATGATCTACCTCTTTCACGGAATGGATGTGGAGAAGACGCGCGCGAAGGCGTTTGAGTGGGTGGCGAAGGCGAGGGCGAAGGAGCCGAATCTCGTGTATCTGCGGCTCGCGCGCGAGGAGCTGACTCCCGCTACTCTTGATGACGTCGCGTTGTCGGGAGGACTCTTCGTCCAGCGGCTTCTCGTACTCATTGATGACCCATTTCCCTCGGCCCGGGCAACAAGCGAAGACGAGAACAGCGAAGGGGAAGGAAACGTCGGTAGCATTCTTGAGGAGCATCTGGAGAGTCTTGTCGCCTCCCACAATGCGATTATTATTCTCGCGCCGAAACTCGCGGCCGCAAAGGCGAAGAAGCTTGCGGCGAAGGCAAAAATGGTCTACATCTACGACAAGTCCGCCACACGCGAGGATACTCGCGGATTTAACGGGAATCTCGTCAACGCGCTTGCCGCGCGCTCACGGGAGAAACTCTGGCTTGAAATCAGCCGCGCGCTCTACGCGGGCGACTCTCCCGAGATGCTCCACGGCCTCCTTCACTGGAAGGCGCGCGACCTGATAGAGAAGGGGAGCCGTGCATGGAAGCCGGACGAATCTCGAAAACTATCGCTCGCACTCATCGAACTTCTTCAATCGTCCCGCCGTGGCGGCTTGGATTTATCTTTGTCTCTCGAGAAATTTGCGCTTTCTGTGCAGAGTTAAAACAGTAACCGTTTTATTTTCTGATACAAAAATCCTACGAACGTGCCCAAGAAGAAATAAATGGCGAGACTTGATATAAACGACGGTACATATTCTATAGGGCCATCAATGCCAAAAATAAATAGGCCGGGACCCACAAGATACAAAACTGTGCCCAAACCAGACATTTCATTTTGAGGAGCTATACCCAATTCATAAAATGCTAATAGAAGTCCGATAAAAACATACAAACCGAGTGCAATTAGACCTCCTCGTAACCAATATCTCTTTTCCATACATTGTTAAGTATACCAATGCTTGAGTATCTTTTTTCAGTGCGCCCACCTGGGATCGAACCAGGGACCTCTTCCTTAAAAGGGAATTGCTCTACCAGCTGAGCTATGGGCGCTCATATACCTACCTAATGGCACATAACTACAAACTACCATCTACCTCCTGTGCTTTCTAGTAGCTAAACGCGTCTACCGTCTTGCCGGTCTTGTCCAGAAGCTTCACGAGCTCGTGCTTCGTGCGCCACATCGAGCTCGTGCGGCCGAGATAAACGCGCCACGTGTTGCCCGCGAAATCGCTGTCATTTTTGTGCGCTTCAACGCACCCGTTGTAGTTGAGATATTTAATCAAGAAGCTCTGGCACGCTCCGGAGACCGTGACCGGAGGGGAGAGAACGACTTGGCAGCGCGAAAGTGTATCCACATAGTTGATGCAGGCGGCATCGCGGATGTAGCCGGTACCATAGACAGTCGCCAGCTCGCTTTTAGGCGTCGGACAGTTCTGAGGCAGCGAGGGAGAGAACTTCTGGAAGGTGCTGAAATAACCGATGCATTTATTCTCTCGGAAGGAGGCCCCGATAGGCGATTTCCCAGAAATGATAATGGCCCGCTCGCCGGGGGTCAGTACGATGTTCTGTATCGCGTTCACGATGCCGCTCGTTGGAACCTCGGTTCCTTTCGGGATAACGCTGGCGTTGCCGGTCGCGTCGCTTGAGAGCGTCCACCCCGAGAGATCCACGGGTACGCTCGCGCTCTGGGCAACGCTTATCGTGATGTACTCGTCTCCCGGATTTGTCGCGCCGGCACCGGAGACAGAATGATTCACTGAAACAATCCCCCGGTAAGGGGAGGGAGTCCCGAAGACGCTACCGCCGACGAAGGTGGGAAGCGTCCCTGCACTGCCGCTGACGCCCGAGGAGCCCGAAGAGACGCCTGCTCCGCCGATATTGTAGGGCGCTCTCGGGAGCTGCAGGTAGGTCCCGCCGCCAAGCACATCGGGGAGCGCAAGGCGGGGGCCGCTATATGCGAGTGGATGGAGCGGTCCGCCCGTAGCTGCCCAAATAAGAAAGATGAAGACAAACACTCCTATAAAAAACCAAGCATCATGCTGCATACTGGGTATAGTAGCAAATTTAGCCCGACGAGAGCGCCGCCTTCAGACGGGCGTCCTTTCCGCCCACACTCTCGGGAATGGCTTGGAGTGCCTTGCGCGCCTCGCGCTCGGTGTAGCCGAGGGCGACGAGCGTGTCAAACACTTCTCCGTCGGCATTATCATGCGAACGAGGCCCCACCTTGTCGGCAAGCTCAACGAGCATCTTCTCCGCACTCTTCTTACCGAGCCCGACAACCTTCGTCAGATACGCTAAGTCGCGTTTGCCGATCGCTCCTTCAAGCGCCTCGCGGGTTGAGCGGCGCAGCACAGAGAGCGCCGTCTTCGGGCCGACACCGCTGACTGTGAGCACGAGCTCAAAGAAATCGCGGTCGGCAGTGTCGGGGAAGCCATACAATTCCAGCCCATCTTGTTTGAGCGCGAGATGCGTCGCGAGAGTTGCCTCACTGCCCGCACGGAGAGTCTGCGGCGCGCCCATCCGCACCTCCATGCCGAAGCCCGCAACCTCAATCACGGCGCTTATGGGACCCACCGAGAGTACCTTCCCGCGAATCTGCCGAATCATAGGTGTATCCTACCATCCTTGCACTTACGAAATGTATACAGTAGATTAAGCGCACCTATGGCTATCACCAGCTCGGCAAAGAAAGCGATTCGTTCTTCCGCACGGAAGCATGTCTTCAACCTGCGCCGCAAGGACGCACTCCGCGACACCACCAAGGACCTCTTGAAGAAACTCGCGGCAAAAGATGTCTCCGGCGCCGAGAAACTCCTCCCGCTCGCCTACAAGGCAATTGATAAGGCAATGAAGCGCGGCGTTATCAAAGGCAATACCGCCAATCGCAAGAAGTCTCGTCTTGCCGCCGCAATCAAGCGGGCGCAAGCATAACCCCCTGTGCACAGAACGAGCGCCTCAAGGTGCTTTCGCTACTGTAGTATATATTTCAGAATGTAGTTCTCAACCGTTTCATTTACAAAATCACATTTGTCCACAGGAGGCATTGCTCGTGAGAACAGTAAAATTGCTTGTTGTGCTCGGTGTTCTCGCTTTATTTGCCGGATGCGCCACTCCGTTTCCGTCAAACTCAGACGGGGCAACTATCGAGAGAATCAATTTCGAAGTGAATCGGGTTCCCAGTTGTGGCTCCCCCAGAGGAGGTGTCTGTCACCCAGTGTGGCCGTCGCGTGCGGAACTTGCCAAGGTCGTTCGCTACGAGTGCACCGGCTATGTCATGGAGAAAGCCTATCGCCTGGCGAGGACCGACCTCCCCGCACAGAAGGGAATAGAGGCGGAAAGAATGGCGGTCGCGGTAATTGAAAGCAGTAAGGGGAGCATGCACGCAGTCCTGGTGATTGACGGGCTGTATGTCCTCGACAACCAGGCCATCGGGGTGCGTAAATTTTCTGAGTACGAAAGGTTCAATCCTGTATTGCAGAGGGTCCCGTGGAGGATATAACGCAAACGGGCTTTAGAGGCGGCACAAGTGCCGCCTCTCTTCATTGGTGTGCCCTCGGCAGGAATCGAACCTGCATTACGAACTCCGCAAGCTCGCGTCCTATCCATTGAACGACGAGGGCAATACTTAGATGTATATCAGAATCCGAGCCACGAAGCCACTAAGTCAACGAAGGTATGCTTGTGATCGTCCTCATCAACATGGCGAAGGAAGTAGCCGTACACCATGTCAGGATCAACGCCCTCAAGCGGAATAATGAGATGAGGAGAGAGCCAGCTCTCCGTCTTGATAGAGATAATCGGCGGGAGCGTGCCTTCAATGTCTTCCAGCACAGAGAAGGAAATCATGCGCTCAAAGGGGTGGAGCTCATCCCCGATGAATATCCCGTTCTCCACGAGCTGGAAGCGGTGGAGCGGAGGTTCTTTCGCCGCGTGAAGCGCGATAGAGACTGTTGCGATGACCACCAGTAGGGCGAGCAGATAATTGCCGAAGAGGACCGCTGCAATAGCGGCAGCGGCAGCGATGATGCTAAGCGCCCAATACCAATCCCCACTCTTCGGGTTATGGTCGTATTCCCGTCCTTCCCATACTGCAAGCGCATTGCCAGCCATAGAAAAATAATACCACGGGCGGAGGGGGCGAGATTCGAACTCGCGGTACCTTGCGGTACTCCGGTTTTCAAGACCGGTGCACTAAACCACTATGCGACCCCTCCTGACTGCTTATGCCTGCGCTGATGAGCTTACCGCAGGCGCAGGCGTATGAGAAGGAGTTTTGCGGAACCAGATAAGATAAATGAGATCCAGAATACCGAGCGTGTTGATAATGAGAAGCGCGATAAACCACCATTTCTGGGTGTTGCGCGCGGCGCTCCAGAGCGCGTACCCCTTAAGAATAACCGTCCACAGTGCGAGGACGACAACCAGCGGAATAAGCGCCGCCAGAAGTTCGGGCCCGAAAGGAGAATAGAGGGGCGTGAATGGTTGCATATATCCAAATTGTATCACACACTCTTTTGTATGCGGTACCTCGGTATTGATTACGGAAGTTCCAAGATAGGCCTCGCGCTTTCTGACGAGGCGGGCAGGATGGGCTTCCCGCACGACATCATCACTAACACTCCGCGCCTTGTTGACGAATTATGCGCGCTCATCGCGAAAGAGAATATAGGTGCCGTGGTGATAGGCGAGTCGCGCACGCTTAGTAGCGGCGAGAACCCAATTGCGAAGGATGCTCGGGCGCTCGGCGAGAGCATCAGCGCACGCTCCGGCACGCCCGTGTTCTATGAGTCAGAGGTGTTTACGAGCGCAGAGGCGCGCCGCGCGCCCGAGAAGCAGGCGAAATCGCGCGCGCCGAAATCGCGCGGAAATATAGACGCATCCGCCGCCGCACTTATTCTTACCAGCTATCTATCTCGTACTGACCATGACTAAACCACGCATATCAATTGATGAGTTCAGCAAGATAGAAGTGAAGATTGGTACGGTCAGAAGCGCCGAGCGTGTGCCCGAGACCGATAAATTACTGAAGCTCATGGTTGATTTTAATGAAGCAGAGCCGCGGCAGATTGTGTCGGGTATCGCAGCGTATGTGAGCGAACCGGAATCGCTGGTAGGTCGGCAACTGGCGTTCGTAACGAACCTAGAACCCCGCACGATACGGGGACTTGAAAGCAACGGCATGCTGTTTGCCGTCGGCGCGGGCGAGACATTCGCGTTTTTAACGCCCGATAGAGCCGTACCACCCGGGACGAGTGCACATTAGTACCGTAAACAAGTGCGCGGGCGCGCTATACTTTGGACATGTCCTCCGTCCTTCGCGAGAAACTGCGCATCGCATTTGCGCCGCCGCGCTCTATTGCGCCGCCGCGCTCCGGCATGGACCTCTCCACGAGCGGCGTTAAGGCCGTACGTCTCGCGGCCGGTCCGCACGGGCTCACGCTCGCGAGCTATACAGCGTCCTGGCTTCCCTCCGGCGCATTTACCGACGGCGATATCGTAGATAAAGCCGCCGTTATTGAAGCGCTCACAACTGCCGCCCATCTGACGGGCATTTCTGCTACGAACGCAACACTTTCCGAATCAAAGTCATACCTCTTTGAGACGACGATTCAAGACGCAAGGAAAGTCGACTGGCGCACTACGATTGAACAGCGTCTTGACGAACTTATACCGCTACCGCCCTCGGAAGTTTCTTTTGATGTTGTCGGCGTGGGGCAGAGCAAGGAAGGCGGCGCGCTTGTTGTCGGAGTCGGTTTCGCGCACCGAATCGTTGACGACACCCTCGCGGCCTTTGACCAGGCGCAGATAGAAGTGCGCGCGCTTGAAGGGGAGCCGTTCGCGATGGCGCGCGCGCTTATTCCCGCGGGAGATATGTCCACGGTACTCATTATTGATGTAGGAAAAACAACGACGAAACTCTCAATTGTTGCCGGCCGCATACCGCGTTTCGCGACGACAATCGGTATCGGCGGACACGCGCTCACGCTCGCGGTCCAGAAACATTTCGGCGTGACAGAAGCTGAAGCGCGCAAGGTAAAAGCCGAGCGCGGTATTGTTCCGGCACCGGGGAACGAGGACTATCTCGCCGCGATGCTCTCAACGGTCTCCGCTATTCGCGATGAGATATTTCACCGCCTTGAATATTGGCAGGAGAAGGTGTCCGGCTCGGGCACGCACGAGCCGGTATCGCGCGCTATCCTCGCGGGCGGAAATGCCTCGATACGCGGACTGCCTGAATATCTTGAAGGAGCGCTTCGAATCCCCGTTACTGCCGGTGACGTGTTCACCAACCTCGCTTCGCGCGATACGTGGATTCCCGAACTTGATTACACCGAATCCCTTGCATATGCAACCGCGATAGGTCTCGCGCTAAGAGACGATACTCAATCATATGCATAACGAACTTACCAATCTCCTTCCTCTTGAGCGGCAGCGCACGCTGACGCGCGAATATTTCATGCGTCTTGGCATCATCAGCATCGTCTTGGTGAATGTCTTGGTGCTCATTGCGGCACTGCTCCTTTCCCCGACTTATGTGTTCCTCTCCAAAAGCATGAGTGCAGAACAAACCCGCCTCGCTACCATAGAATCAACACTCGCCGCAACAAATGGCTCGGAATTCTCCTCCCGACTCTCTGCGCTCATGAGCGACGCGACGATTCTGCTTGCGCTTGCCGACGCCCCTTCGGCGAGCGCGACAATTCGTGAGGTGCTCGCCGTCTCGCGTCCAGGTATTACCCTTGCGGGGCTCGTCTACACTCCGGCCGCTACCGAGGCGTCCAGCGGCACGCTCGCGGTCTCGGGTACGGCCGCGACGCGCGAGACCCTGCGCAACTATCAGCTTGCGCTCCAGGGTGCACCATTTGCCCGCGCAGCAGTTCTTCCTGTCTCTGCGTATGCAAAGGACAGCAATATTGGCTTTACCATCAGCATAACGCTCGCGCCATGAAGTCCTTCACCCGTCTTCTCTTGGCCCTCGCGCTCTGTGTCATAACCGTCATCGGCTACGGATTCTGGTATACCGTCATTGAAGCAAAAAGCGCTGCTGTAGCAGAAATAAAAAATGAGATTGCCGCAAAAAATGAAAGCGCGGGCCGCATTGCCTCCGCCCGCGCGTCGCTCGCCGAAATAGCGGGAAGCGAAGAGATTATACAGGGGTATTTTGTTCCAGAGACAGGAGTTGTCTCCTTTATTAACAACCTTGAAGCGCGGGGGCGTAAGCAAGGAGCCGCCGTCAGTGTCCTCTCTGTTTCTACAAGCGCTGCGGAAACACCGCTCACCCTCTCATTTACGCTTACCATCACCGGACCGTTTGATGCGGTAATGCGCACGATTGGCGTCATTGAATATGCGCCGTATGACCTCTCAATCTCGACGCTTGCGATTACTCACGAAGGGGAGAACGGCTGGCGCGCCGACCTCTCGATGTTCGTAGGCTCGGCGCCGGCGCGCACCGCAACAACCACACCATGAACTTCTCTCGCTTCATCAGCTCGTTTGTACAGCGCATGCGCGCCGGCGCGCATCAAGACCCCGTGCGCGACTGGCTCGCGCTGATTACCTTATCGGCCATAGCGCTTGCCGGCATCATTGTGTGGAATGTGTGGGCGTTTGATACGGTTGCGCGCGGCGGGACTATCGGGGCGCCGCCGCCCGCCGCGCCGCAGGTCTTCAATCGCGCGTCTCTTGATGCGATCCAGACAATCTTTAGAGAGCGCGCCGAGGAAGAAGCGAAGTATGCCACCGGCGCGTATCGCTATGCCGACCCTTCGCAATGAAGCGCAGATGCGCTAGGGTAAGGGAGTGGGAATGCCCTGATAGCTCAATGGATAGAGCAGCGGACTTCTAAGCCGTTGATGTTGGTTCGATTCCAGCTCGGGGCACAAAAGCAAAAGAAGGGAAGCTATAGTAAGGTATGTGTACGG